>NZ_CP045144.1:3720000-3963437 GCF_009223885.1 Ancylobacter sp. TS-1 | reverse complement strand
CGCAGATTTCCCCACTAATTCGGCCCATAGGGCCCACCGCCGCTTGCCTTGCGGCAAGGCTGGCGGCAATGTCGTCGCCCCCGGCGGCGCGCCCGCGCCGTCTGCCCGGGGCGCGTGGCCGGGCGACGCCTGCGCCGTCCGCGCTCCGTGCACCTTCCCTCTCTCGTTTTGCACGGGTGTCGCGGCCATGAAGGTCACTGTCGAGCGGTCCGAGTTGCTCAAGTCCCTGGCCCACGTCCATCGTGTCGTCGAGCGGCGCAACACCATTCCGATCCTCGCCAACGTGCTGCTGCGTACCGACGCGCGCGGCCTCGCGCTACGCGCCACCGATCTCGATATCGAGATCGTCGAGACCATCGCCGCCGAGGTCGCCGAGGAAGGCGCCACCACGGTGCCGGCGCACACCATCTACGACATCGTGCGCAAGCTGCCCGAGGGCTCGCAGGTGCAGTTCGAGACCTCCGGCGACCGCGGCACGCTGACCGTGCGCGCCGGACGCTCGCGCTTCGCCCTTCAGACCCTGCCGGAAGCCGAGTTCCCTGATCTCGCCGCCGGCGAGATGACGCACCGCTTCACCCTGCCGGCCGGCGAGCTCAAGCGCCTGGTCGACAAGACCCAGTTCGCCATCTCGACGGAAGAAACCCGCTACTATCTCAACGGCATCTACCTGCATGTCGCCGATGCCGGCGGGCCGGTGCTGCGCGCCGTCGCGACCGACGGCCACCGCCTCGCCCAGGCGCAGACGACGGCCCCCGCCGGCGCCATCGGCATGCCGGGCGTCATCGTGCCGCGCAAGGCGGTCGCCGAAATCCAGCGGCTCGCCGAGGACGCCGACGCCGAGGTGACGGTCGAACTCTCCACCGCCAAGATCCGCGTCTCGCTGGACCGCGTGGTGCTGACCTCGAAGCTCATCGACGGCACCTTCCCCGACTATGGCCGCGTCATCCCGCTCGGCAACGACAAGACGCTGATCGTCGACAAGGCGGACTTCGCCGCCGCCGTCGACCGCGTCTCGACGGTGGCGAGCGAGCGCGGGCGGGCGGTTAAACTCTCCATCGCCGACGGCAAGCTCACCCTGTCCGTCACCAACCCGGATTCGGGCAGCGCGACCGAGGAGATCGAGGTCGAGTACGCCGCCGAGCCGATCGATATCGGCTTCAACAGCCGCTACCTGCTCGATATCACCTCGCAGATCGAAGGCGGCACCGCCGAACTGAAGCTCGCCGATCCCGGTTCGCCCACGCTGGTGCAGGACCCGGACAAGCGCGGCGCGCTCTATGTGCTGATGCCGATGCGCGTGTGACCCCGCGCACCGCTCCCGCCGCCCGCATCATCCGGCTCCGCCTCACGGAGTTCCGCAGCTACCACGCCGCCGAGATCCGGGCCGGCGAGGGTCCGGTCGTGCTGATGGGGCCGAATGGCGCCGGCAAGACCAATCTGCTCGAAGCCATCTCGCTGCTGGCCCCCGGGCGCGGCCTGCGCCGCGCCGGTCTCGACCAGTTCGCCGCGCGCCGTCCCGACGGCACGCAGGCCGCCGGCTGGGCCGTCTCCGCGCTCGTCGAGGGCGCCTATGGCGAGGTGTCGCTCGGCACCGGCATCGAGGCCGATGGCGGGGAGGCGCGCTCGCGGCGCTGCCGCATCGACGGCGAGCCGGTAGGCTCGGCCGCCGCCTTCGCCGACCATGTGCGCGTGGTCTGGCTGACCCCTGATATGGACGGGCTGTTCATCGGCCCGCCCTCGGAACGGCGGCGCTTTCTCGACCGCCTCGTACTGGCGGTCGATGCCGAGCACGGCGCGCGGGTCAACGCGCTGGAGCGGGCGCTGCGCTCCCGCAACCGGCTGCTGGAGGAGCCCGGCACCGATCCCCGCTATCTCGATGCCGTGGAACAGGAACTGGCTGCGCTGGCCATCGCGGTGGCGGCGGCGCGGCTGGAGTCCGTGCGCCGCCTCGCCGCCGGCATCGCCAAGGCCCGCGAGGCCGAGCGCGACGACGCCTCGCCCTTTCCCTGGGCAAGCGTGGCGTTGGAGGGTGAGATCGAGCGCGCGCTCGGCCGCGAGCCGGCGACCGTGGTCGAGGACCAGTACCGCCTCGCCCTGCGCACCGCGCGACCGCGCGACCGCGCCGCCGGCCGCACGCTGGAGGGCCCGCACCTCACCGACCTGACGGTCGGCCACGGCCCGAAGGCGATCCCCGCCGCGCAGGGCTCCACCGGCGAGCAGAAGGCGCTGCTGATCGGGCTGGCGCTCGCCCATGCCCGCCTCGTCGGCGAGATGGCCGGGCGCGCGCCGGTGATGCTGCTCGACGATGTGGTGGCCTATCTCGATCCGGTGCGCCGCGCCGCCCTGTTCGAGGCGCTCGACGCGCTGGGCGGGCAGGTCTGGATGACCGGAGCCGATCCTTCCGCCTTCGCCGCGCTCGGCGCGCGGGCGGAGCGTTTCGCCGTCACGCCGGGCCATGTCGTGCCGCTCAAGGAGTAGCCCATGCTCGATCACGTCTCGATCACCGTCTCCGACTTCGGCCGTGCCCTGCCCTTCTACGACGCGATCATGGCGGCGCTCGGCGTGCCCTGCGTGCGGCGCGGGGAGGATCGCGTCGGCTACGGCATCCGCAACCGGCCGGGGGATGACGGCCACAGCTACCTCACCGTGCTCGCCTCGCGTGGGGTCGTGGCGGCCGACAACCGGCACTGGTGCTTTCGCGCGCCCGACCGCGCCGCGGTCGCGGCCTTCCATGCCGCCGCCCTCGCCCATGGCGGGCAGGATGACGGCCCGCCCGGGTTGCGGCCGGACTACCACGCCTCGTACTACGCCGCCTTCGTGCGCGACCCGGACGGCAACCGCATCGAGGCGGTCTGCCACCGCGCCTATCCCGGCGACACGCCTGCTTTGCCTTGAAAGAGACGGCCGGAAGACGTATGTGCTGTGTCCCGCGCGCGTGCGCGCACGTGATGGCAGCATGGCTATCCTGGACCTCATCGTTTTCGCCGCCGCCCTCGCTCTGGCCGCCGCCTCGCCGGGGCCGAGCGTGATCGCGCTCGTCGCCCGCACGCTGGTGCGCGGCAGGGACGGCGCGGCGCCGCTGGTCGCCGGCATCGTGCTCGGCGACATGGTGTGGCTCGCCGCCGCCGCGCTGGGCCTTGCCGCCCTTGCCGCCGCGCTCGGCTCACTGTTCGTGATCGTGCGTCTCGCGGCCGCCGCCTATCTCGTCTACCTCGCCTGGAAGTTGTGGACCGCATCGGGCCGCATCGGCGAGGCGGTACAGATTCGCGAGACGGATTCACGCCTGGGCCTCTTCCTCACCGGGCTCGGCATGACGCTCGGCAACCCGAAGGCCATGGCCTTCTACCTCGCCCTGCTGCCGACCATCGTCGACCTCGACCACCTGTCGATGCTCGGCTTCGCGGAACTGTGCGGCATCATCGCCGCCGTCCTCACTCTGGTCATGGGCGGCTATGTGGTGCTGGCGCACCGCGCACGGCACCTTGTCGGCAGCGTCGCCGGGGTGCGCCTGATCAACCGCGCCTGCGGCACCGCCATGGCCGGCGCGGCGGTTCTGGTGGCCACGAAATAACCGCGTGATTGCGGTATAAACTCAAGTCAATTCAAACGATTCGAAGAGCTGTATCCATGGCCGAACCCGACAACGCCGCCGCCGCTGCCGCTGCCAACGGCGAGGACTATGGCGCGCAGTCGATCCAGGTGCTGCGCGGGCTGGACGCCGTGCGCAAGCGCCCGGGCATGTATATCGGTGACACCGACGACGGCTCCGGCCTGCACCACATGGTCTACGAGGTGGTCGACAACGCCATCGACGAGGCGCTCGCCGGCTATGCCGACGAGGTGACGGTGACGCTGAACGCCGACGGCTCGGTGACGGTGACGGATAACGGGCGCGGCATTCCGACCGACATCCACGCGGAGGAAGGCGTCTCGGCGGCGCAGGTCATCATGACCCAGCTTCACGCTGGCGGTAAGTTCAACCAGAACTCCTACAAGGTCTCCGGCGGCCTGCACGGCGTCGGCGTCTCGGTGGTGAACGCGCTTTCCACCTGGCTCGACCTGACGATCTGGCGCAGCGGCTACGAATACACGATGCGCTTCCGCCACGGCGACGCGGAGGCCGATCTCCGCAAGGTCGGCCCGGCGCCGGAAGGCCGTCGCGGCACCATGGTGACGTTCCTGCCGAGCACCGGCACCTTCACCAAGGTCGAATTCGACTACGCCACGCTGGAACATCGCCTGCGCGAACTCGCCTTCCTCAATTCCGGCGTGCGCATCGTGCTGACCGACGCGCGCCACGCCGAGGTGAAGCGCGAGGAGCTGATGTATGAGGGCGGCGTCGAGGCCTTCGTGCAGTATCTCGACCGCAACAAGCAGGCGCTGCTGCCCCGGCCCGTGGTGATCCGCGCCGAGCGCGACGGCATCACCGTCGAGTGCGCGCTGTCATGGAACGATGGCTACCACGAGAACGTGCTCTGCTTTACCAACAACATTCCCCAGCGCGACCGCGGCACCCACTTCACCGGCTTTGCCGCCGCGCTGACGCGCCAGGTGATCGGCTATTCCGAGCGCACCGGCATCGCCAAGAAGGAGAAGGTCGACCCCACCGGCGAGGATTGCCGCGAGGGCCTGACCGCCGTTCTCTCGGTGAAGGTGCCGGACCCGAAATTCTCCTCGCAGACCAAGGACAAGCTGGTCTCCTCCGAGGTGCGCCCGGTGGTCGAGGCGCTGGTCAACGACGCGCTCGGCACCTGGCTTGAGGAGCACCCGGCCGAAGGCAAGTCGCTCGTTACCAAGGTGGTCGAGGCCGCCGCCGCCCGCGAGGCGGCGCGCAAGGCGCGCGAGCTCACCCGCCGCAAGAACCCGCTGGACGTCGCCTCCCTGCCCGGCAAGCTCGCCGACTGCCAGGAGCGCGACCCGGCCAAGTCCGAGATCTTCATCGTCGAGGGCGACTCGGCCGGCGGCTCGGCCAAGATGGGGCGCAACCGCGCCTTCCAGGCGATCCTGCCGCTGCGCGGCAAGATCCTCAATGTCGAGCGCGCCCGCTTCGACAAGATGCTGTCCTCCGAGCAGATCGGCACGCTGATCACCGCGCTCGGCACCGGCATCGGTCGCGACGATTTCAACGCCGACAAGCTGCGCTACCACAAGATCATCATCATGACGGACGCGGATGTGGACGGCTCCCACATCCGCACCCTTCTGCTGACCTTCTTCTTCCGCCAGATGCCGGAATTGCTGGAGCGCGGGCATGTGTATATCGCCCAACCGCCGCTCTACAAGGTCACCCGCGGCAAGTCCGAGCAGTATCTGAAGGACGAGCGTTCGCTGGAGGACTACCTGATCCAGCAGGGGCTCGACGACGCCTCGCTGCACCTCGCCTCGGGCGAAGTGCGGGTCGCCGCCGACCTTCACCACGTGCTGGAAAGCGCGCGCTCCTTCCGCAACGTGATGAACGGCCTGCACCCGCGCTACAACCGCGCGGCGGTCGAGCAGGCGGCCATTGCCGGCGGCTTCACGCCGGGTCTGCTGATCGAGGAGGAGCGCGCCGCCGAGACCGCCGCCCTCATCGCCCGGCGGCTCGACCTGATCGCCGAGGACACCGAGCGCGGCTGGATCGGCGAAGCGGATTCCGCCGGCTTCCGCTTCACCCGCACCGTGCGCGGCGTGAAGGAAGTCGCCGTGCTCGACGCCACCTTCGTCGGCTCGGCCGAGGCGCGCCGCCTCGACGCCCTCGCCGCCGACCTGCAGGAAGTCCATGCCGACCCGTCCACGCTGCGCCGCAAGGGCGCCGAGACGCTCGTCTACGGCCCGATGGACCTGTTCGACGCCGTGACCGATGCCGGCCGCAAGGGCATTTCGCTCCAGCGCTACAAGGGCCTCGGCGAGATGAACGCCGAACAGCTCTGGGAGACCACGCTCGACGTCAACGCCCGCTCGCTGCTGCAGGTGAAGGTGAAGGAGGTCGCCGACGCCGACGACCTGTTCAGCCGCCTGATGGGCGACGTGGTGGAACCGCGCCGCGAGTTCATCCAAGACAACGCGCTGCGCGCCAGCGTCGACGTCTGAGACGCGTTCACGCATGAGTCATCCCGGACGGTCGCAGACCGATCCGGGATCGCGTGCCGGAAAGAAGACGATCCGGCCTCTCCGCTGTGCAGCGGCCGGGATGCCGGACAGGGTTGTGCCTCCCCGCTGGCGAAAATGTGAGGCGATGGCGGGTCGTTCTGCCATGAAGGCACGCCATAGTCTGAGGGATCTCCGCAATGTCAGGAGCTGCCCTATGGCCACCACCTTTCGAGCCTGCCGCCTTCTCGCCGCCAGCCTCGCCGTACCGCTCGCCTTCGCCGTGCCTGCTTTCGCCCATCACGGCTGGAGCTGGGCCGAGAGCGAACAGATGACGCTGGAAGGCACCATCAAGACCATCTCGATGGCCCCGCCCCATCCCTCGCTCGAAGTGACCGGGCGCGATGGCACGCTCTGGCAGATTGACCTCGGCAATCCGCGCCAGACCGCCAGTTCCGGCTTCACCGGCGAGAGCGCGAAGCCGGGCGACGCCATCACCGTTCTTGGCAACCGCAACAGCGACATCTCCAAGGCCCACATGAAAGCCGTGCGCATCACCATCGCCGGCCGGAACTACGACATGTATCCCGAGCGCATCGGCTCCAACTGACGCGACTGAGCGAGGCGGGCATGGACGATCCGTCGGGCCTCCTCGCCGCGCTCGCCGACTGGCCCGGCGCCCGTGCGCTGCGGCAATCCTGGATCGCCTATCTCTCGGTGAACGCCGCCCACATTCTCGGCGTGGGACTGCTGCTCGGCGCCATCCTCGTGCTGGATCTGCGCCTGCTCGGCGGCCTGCGCGCCGTGCCGCTCGCCGTGCTCGGCCCCTTGAATGCCCGCGTGGCGGCCGTCGGCGCCGGGCTGGCGATCGTCACCGGGCTCTGGTTGTTCAGCGTGCAGCCGGCCGAATACGCGCAGAACCCGGCCTTCCAGATCAAGCTCGGCCTTCTGGCGGCGGCACTGGCCAATGTCGTCGTCCAGCACGCCAACCCGGCTTATGCGCGCGCGATCGAGGGCAACCCGGCCAGCGGCGGCGTGCGCCTTTCGGCGGCGGCCTCCGCCCTCCTCTGGCTCGCCGTTCTGGTGGCCGGACGCTCGATCGGCTTCGTCTGATGGCGAGGGCAAGCCCACTCGCGTTCGCGCTGCGCCGGGACTAAAGTCCCGGCCTTTCCAGCTTCGAGTCCCGTGCCATCGCCATGACCAGCCCCGCCTCCCCTGCCGCCCGTACCGGCGCCCGCCTTCTCGTCGATGCCCTTCTCGCCAACGGCGTCACCCGTGCCTTCGGCGTTCCGGGCGAGAGCTATCTCGACGTGCTCGACGCGCTGGCCGACACCGATGTCGAGTTCGTCGTCTGCCGGCAGGAAAGCGGCGCGGCGATGATGGCGGAGGCCTCGGGCAAGCTCACCGGCAGGCCGGGCATCTGCTTTGTCACGCGCGGTCCCGGCTCGACCAATGCGAGCGCGGGCGTGCACATCGCCCAGCAGGATTCGACCCCGATGATCCTGTTCGTCGGCCAGATCGCGCGCTCAATGCGCGGGCGCGAGGCGTTTCAGGAGGTCGACTACCGCGCCGTGTTCGGCACGCTGGCCAAATGGGCGGTGGAGATCGACGAGGCGGCACGCATCCCGGAGATCGTGGCGCGCGCCTTCCGCGTCGCCACGCAGGGCCGGCCCGGCCCGGTGGTCATCGCCCTGCCCGAGGACGTGCTGAGCGAGATCGCGGGCGTGCCGGACGCGCCGGCGGTGGAGCCGGTCGAGACCTGGCCCGGCCTCACCGACATGATGCGCCTTCAGCGCCTTTTGTGGGCGGCGAAGCGTCCGGTGATGATCCTCGGCGGCGCGCGCTGGAACGAGAAGTCGGTCGCCTCCGTCGTGCGCTTCGCCGAACGCTTCGACCTGCCGGTGGCGGTGAGCTTCCGCCGCCAGATGCTGTTTCCCGCCGACCATGACAGCTTCGCCGGCGACATCGGCTTCTCGGTCAACCCGGCGCTGATCGCCCGGCTCAAGCAGGCCGATCTGGTGATCCTCGCCGGCGGGCGGCTCGGCGAGGTGCCCTCGCAGGGCTACAGCCTGTTCGGCATTCCCGATCCGGGCGTGCCCTTCGTGCATGTCCATGCCGACCCCGAGGAACTGGGCCGGGTCTACCAGCCGACGCTGGCCATCAACGCCTCGTCGAGCGCCTTCGCCGCGGCTCTGGAGGGCGTGCAGCCGCCTAACGCCATCGCGTGGGCCGACTGGCGCGCGGACGCGCGAGCCGACTACCTCGCCTGGACCGAAGAGCCGCCGGCCAATGCCGGACCGGTGCAGATGGCGACGCTGGTGCGCTATCTGCGCCATCTCCCGAAGGACGCCGTCATCTGCAACGGGGCCGGCAATTTCGCCATCTGGGTGCACCGATTCCACCGCTTCCGCGCCTATGGCACGCAGCTCGCCCCGACTTCCGGCTCCATGGGCTACGGCCTGCCGGCGGCCGTGGCGGCAAAACTCGCCCATCCGGGCCGCGCGGTGTTGGCGGTGTGCGGCGACGGCGACTTCCTGATGACCGGCCAGGAATTCGCCACCGCCCTGCAATATGACGCGCCCATCGTCGCGGTGGTGGTCGACAACGGCATGTACGGCACCATCCGCATGCATCAGGAGCGCGAATACCCCACCCGCGTCTTCGGCACGGCGCTGAGGAACCCGGACTTCGCCGCCTATGCCCGCGCCTTCGGCGGCTTCGGCGTGACGGTGGAGACCGACGACGCCTTCGCCCCCGCGCTCGATGCCGCCTTCGCCTCCGGGCTGCCGGCCATCGTGCATGTGAAGCTCGACCCGGAAGCGATCACGCCGACCACCTCGCTCAGCGCCCTGCGCGCGAAGTCGCTGGCGGCGCGCTCGGTGGGATGAAGCTTCGCCGTCCTCCCGGCCGCAGGCGATGCCGGAGAGCCGGGATCGTGTGACGAAAGACCGGAACGATCCCGGATCGGTCCTGCCGGACCGTCCGGGATGACGCCCTGGACAGGTTATTCCGGCGCCCGGTGGATCGGATCGACCCAGTAGACTTCCTCCGGCTTCTCGGCCGGCTCGACATCGGTGATGTTCACCACCACCGCCTCATTGTCGGAGCGCACCAGCACGCAGTCGAGCGGGTGATCGGGGTCGGCGTTGATCTCCTGATGCGGCACATAGGGCGGCACGAAGATGAAATCGCCCGCCTCCGCCTCGGCGACATATTCCAGCCGGTCGCCCCATCGCATGCGGGCGCGCCCACGCACCACGTAGATGACGCTTTCCAGCGCCCCGTGATGGTGCACGCCGGTCTTGGCGTTGGGCTGGATGGAGACGGTGCCGGCCCAGATCTTCTGCGCGCCGACGCGGGCGTGGTTGATCGCCGCCTGCCGGAACATGCCCGGCGTCTGCGCGGTGTTGGGGTCGAGCCGGTCGCCCTTGATGACGCGCACGCCATTGTGCTTCCAGTGGTCGTCCAGCGCCGGGTCGTGCCGGTGGCCGTGGTCCTTGCTCATTGGCGTCCTCCCATTTTCCGCCAGCCTAGGACGGCGCCGGGCGCGGCGAAAGCCGGGATGAGGACTTCAGGCCTTCTCGAAGGGTACGACGCTGACCGCCGCCTGCGCGAGGCGCCGGTAGAGCCGGCGCTCCTTCACCAGCGGCCACCAGTCGAACAGGAAGATCTCCATCGGCCGCCAGTTCGCCACCCAGCCGAAGATAATGAGGCCTTCCATCACCACCTCGGCCAGCCGGGAGTCGGGAAACAGCTTCACCAGCGTCTGGCCGACGACGAGGCAGAGCCCCAGCACGAGCAGGCCGACCACGAGCGCCTTGCGCCCGACGCTGAACAGGCGGGACAGCTCGACGCCGCGCCGCTCCGCCTGGCCGTGGAAATGCTGCTGGAAGATGCCCGGCAGGCCCTGCGCCAGCGGCCCGGCCGCCTGCACCTCCGGCAAATGAATGGAAATGGCGAGCGGCACCTCCGCAGGCACCCCTTCGGCATGCTCGACGATGTATTCGTCGACATCGCCGTCCAGCCCGCGCTCGCGGAACGGGAACGGATCGAGCATGTCGAGAAGCTGCTGAGGATCGTCGACCCTGAGGTCGATCTGTCCCTTGCGTCGCCGGGGCATCAAGGCGCCTCTGGATCGTTGGAGGGCCGTGCCGCCCCCCGGTGGAGCGGCACGGCCGATTATCCCGGGGGGCTCAGGCCGCCCCGCGCGCGAGATCGCCCGAGAGCGCCCGGGCGATGAGCGCGCGCGTCTCCGGTATGCCGTAGGCGGCGACGAAGGAGCCGAAGCGCGGCCCTTCCTTCTCGCCGAGCAGCAGCTCGTAGAGCGCGCTGAACCAGGCGAAGGTGACGCCCGGCCCGCCGGTGGGGCTCTTGCGCTTGTGGTCCTGATAGCGCGGCTCGGCGCGGCCGACGTCGAGCACGGCGTTCTGGATCGCGTCGCGGTCTTCGCCATCCACTTCGGCCAGCGCGGCGTCGAGACGGGCCAGCGCCTGCGCCTCCACCTCGTCCGGCAGGCGGAACACGCGGCGCGGCTTCACCCGGTCGACGAAGTAGCGCACGGCATAGCCGGCGAGCTGGTCGAGGGTCGGATGGGTCTGCGGCGAGGTGCCGGGCGCGTAGCGCTCGATGAAGCGCCACAGCACGCCCTTTTCCTCGGCGTTGGAGGCCGAGGCGAGCTTGAGCATCAGGCCGAAGCTGAGCGGCAGCTCCTCCACCGGCGGGTTGCCGGAATGGATGTGCCACACCGGGTTGCCGAGCCGGTTCTTCCAGTCCTGCGAGGGATAGCGCGCGAGGAAGCCGAAATACTCGTCCACCGCCTTCGGGATGACGTCGAAATGCAGCTTCTTGGCCGAGCGCGGCGACTGGAACATGTAGAGCGCCAGGCTCTCCGGGCTGGCATAGGTCAGCCACTCGTCGATGGTCAGGCCGTTGCCCTTGGACTTCGAAATCTTCTGGCCGTTTTCGTCGAGGAACAGCTCGTAGACGAAATGCTCGGGCGCGGTGCCGCCGATGATCTCGCAGATGCGGTCATAGATCGGCGCGTTGGTCTGGTGGTCCTTGCCGAACATCTCGAAATCGACGTCGAGCGCCGCCCAGCGGGCGCCGAAATCCGGCTTCCACTGGAGCTTCACATGACCGCCGGTGACGGGGACGGTCTTGTCCACCCCGTCCTCGTCGGTGAAGGTGACGGTGCCGGCCTTGGCGTCCACATTCTTGAGCGGGACATAGAGCACGCGGCCCGAGACCGGCGAGATCGGCAGGAACGGCGAATAGGTCGCCTGCCGCTCTTCGCCGAGCGTCGGCAGCATCACTTCCATGATGGCCTCGTATTTCTCCGCCGCCTTCAGCAGCACGGCGTCGAGCTTGCCGGAGAAATAATACTCGGTCGCGCTGGCGAACTCGTAGTCGAAGCCGAACGTGTCGAGGAAGCGGCGCAGCATCGCGTTATTATGGTCGCCGAAGCTCGGGAAGCCGCCGCCGAACGGGTTCGGCACCTTGGTCAGCGGCATCTGCAGATAGGGGCGCAGCGCGACCGGATCCGGCACGTTCTCCGGAATCTTGCGCATGCCGTCCATGTCGTCGGAGAAGCACAGAAGGCGCGTCGGGATCTTGCCCTCGGTCAGCACATGGAAGGCGTGGCGCACCATGGTCGTGCGCGCCACCTCGCCGAACGTGCCGATATGGGGCAGGCCCGAGGGGCCGTAGCCGGTCTCGAACAGGACTTCGGACTTCGGTTTCCGCTTCAGGCGCTCGACGATCTTGCGCGCTTCCTCGAACGGCCAGGCGCCGGCGTTCTCCGCGAGCTCCCGCAATTCGGCTGCAACATCCTCGACCTGAGCGGTCGCCGTCATGATAGGCCCTCCTGGGCTTTCGTCCGGGGAAACGATCGCGCGCGCCGCCGTCGTCCCCGACCGCCGCGCGCCTGCCGGCATGCTCTAGGTAGTGCGCGCCCGCGCGTCAATAAACGCTGATGGGAAACCAGCGCAGATAGAGGTCGGTATAGACCCCCTCCTCCCAGAGCTGGGCGAGGGCGTAATTGAGCGACTGGCGCAGCGCGTCGTTGCCGCGCTTCACCGCAATGCCCATGCCCTCGCCGAAATAGAGGCTCTCGGTGAAGGGGCCGCCGACGAAGGCGCAGCAATTCTCGGAGCTGGAGCCGTTGAGCCAGAGGGCGAGTTGCACGCCGTCGCCGAAGATCAGGTCGACCTCGCCCTTGCGCAGCGCCGCGCGGGCGGCGTCCGGATCGGGGAAGGCACGCACAGCGATCTCGCCGAAGAAATCGTGCAGATAGGCCTCGTGCGCCGTGCCGCCGATCACCCCGACGGTCTTGGAGGCGAGCGCATCCGGCGTCACCTTCAACTCTCCCTCTCCACGCCGGGCGACGAAGCGGGCGGGCGAGCGGAAATAGCGGTCGGAAAAGTCCAGCGTCTCGCGCGTCGCCGGGGTAATGGCGATGCCGGCGATGGCGGCGTCGGCCTTGCCGCTCGCCAGCGCCTCGGCCAACGCCTCGAAGGGCATGATCTCAAGCGTGCAGCGTATCGCCAGCTCGGTGCAGATCGCCCGCGCGATATCGACATTGAAGCCGGCGGGGCGGCCATCCTCGCCGCGGAAGCTGAACGGGGGGTAGTCCTCGGTGCTGACGAAGCGAATCTGCGTCGGCAGCCGCGTGACGTCCGGCCGGTCCGGACGGCGCTTGGGGTCCCAGAAGCCGGGTACCACGACCGAGGCGGTGGAGGCAGCGGGCGCGGGCGCAGGCGGCGGCGAAGGCGGCGCGGACACCGCCGGCGAGGAGGACGGGGCAGAGGCCGGCGGCGGCGCAGGCTGTGCCGAAGCGCCCGGCGGCAGGCCGGCCAGCATGGCCAGCAGCATGAGAGCCGAGCCCGTCCGTCGCAGGCCTGTCACCGGGGATTTACTATCCGGAAATAAATACCGCACACTGGTCTCGCGCATGGTTCGAGTCGGACCGCGCCGCAAGGGCTTCGCCCGTTCGACCTTCTACCGTCTCGATGCCGTCTAGGCGAGGGGTGACGCCGCATGAAAGCCGCGCCGCGGGAGACGGAATTCGTCCGGGCAGCCGCCCCTTCAAGGCCTTCCACCACTTCCTCCGCTCCGTCACCCGCCCACCTTCCCCTTGAGGCGGCCGGCGTCGCCGACCAGCTGAGCGCCGCCGACATCGTCTATGCCGGGCGCCAGGCGCGCCGCCACGGGGTCGGGATGGACGAGACGCTGATCGCGAACGGCATGGTTTCGCCGGACGACCTCGCGCGCGGGGCGGCGCGCACGCTCTCCATTCCCTTCGAGCCGCTCGACGACGGCACCGCCATCACTCTCTCGCGCCCGCATTTCAAGGACATCGCCGCCCTGCTGCGCACGGGCCTGATGCGTCGCTTCGACGGCGGGATCGTGACTGCGGCGCGCGGCCCGCAGCTGCGCCAGCTCGCCGCCGTCCTCGCCCAGCAACCGCGATTGCGCCGGCAGGTGAGCCTGACGACGCCGGAGCGGCTCAGCGCCTTCGTGCGCCGCCGCTTCGCCCAGCAGATCGGCTGGAACGCCGTCAACGCGCTCGGGCAGCGCGAGCCCGGCCTGTCCGCCGCCTCGCTGCACGCGTCGCGCTACGTCTTCGCGCTGCTCGCGGTCGCCTCCGCCGCCCTCCTCCTCACGCTCAACATCGTCTCGGTGCCCGGGACCCTTGCGCTGGTGTCCCTACTGGCTCTCCTGCTGCTCGGCGGCGCCGCGATCAAGCTCACCGCCTGCACGCTGCCGGCGGCATCCGCCCCGCCGCCCCTGCGTAAGGACGACGAACTGCCCTATTACAGCCTGATCGTGCCGCTCTACCGCGAGGCGTCGGTGGTGCCGCAGCTGATCCGCGCGATCGATGCCATCGACTACCCCCGCGAGAAACTCCAGATCCTGCTGGCGGTGGAGCCCGACGACCACGCCACCGTCGCCGCCCTCGCGACCCATGCCGTGCGGCCGGGCTTCGAGGTGATCGTCTCCCCCGCCATCGGCCCGCGCACCAAGCCCAAGGCGATGAACGCCGCCCTGCCCTTCGCGCGCGGCGCCATTGTCGGCATCTACGATGCGGAGGACGTGCCGGACCCGCTGCAGCTGCGGCGCGCCTGCGCGCTCTTCCTCGGCCCCAGGGGCGCGCGGATCGGCTGCGTGCAGGCGTGCCTCGCCATCGACAATCTGGCCGACAGCTGGATCACACGGCAATTCGCCGCCGAATATGCCGCCCATTTCGACGTCGTCCTGCCGATGCTCGGCGCCTACCGGCTGCCGTTGCCGCTGGGGGGAACCTCCAACCATTTCCGCCGCGCCGCGATCGAGGCCATCGGCGCGTGGGATCCCCACAACGTCACCGAGGACGCGGAGATCGGCGTGCGCCTCGCCGGGGCCGGCTGGCGCACGGCGGTCATCGCCTCGGCCACCGACGAGGAGGCCCCGCGCCGGATCGGCGGCTGGATGCGCCAGCGCACGCGCTGGTACAAGGGCTGGATGCAGACGCTTCTGGTGCATGGGAGGCGGCCGGCGCGGCTGGCCGGCGGTGCCGGGTGGACGGGTACGCTGGCGCTGCTGTTCATGCTTGGAAGCGGGCTGGCGGCTGCGCTGCTGCACCCTTTTCTCGTCCTGTCCGTGCTGATCGACCTGTTCGTGCAGCATGGCACCGACGCCTCTGCGGCCGTCGCGGCCCTCGACGCGGTCGGTCTGAGCGTGATGCTCATCGGCTATGGCAGCGCCGCGCTGACAACCGTGATCGGTATGCGGCGGCGCCGGGTTCCGGGCCTGTGGGGCGTTCTGGCGCTGATGCCCCTCTACTGGCTGATGATGTCGGCGGCGGCCTGGCGGGCGGTGCTGCACCTGGTCATCGCACCCCATCGCTGGGAAAAGACCGAGCACGGGCTGGCGCGAACCTCGCGTCGCCGGGCGCTCTTGCTGCGAAAGGCGGCGCCTAGAGGTAGCGGCGCAGCTCGGCGGCAGCCTCGTCCGGCGGACGCTTGAGGTTGAACGGCGCGATGAAGCCGCCATCCTTGCCCATCAGATAGATGATGGCGGTGTGGTCCATCGTGTAGTCGCCGCCCTGCGTCGGCACCTTCTTGGCATAGACGCGGTAGGCCTTGATGACGTCGGCGATCTGCTCCGGCGTGCCGGTCAGCCCCTGTATGCTGGGATGGAAGCTGCCGAGATAGGACTTCATCACCTCGGCGGTGTCGCGCTCGGGATCGACGGTGATGAACAGCCCGTTGATCTTGCGCGCGTCCGGCCCCAGCGCCTCGAAGGTCTGGGACATCTCGAACAGGGCGGTCGGGCAGATATCCGGGCAATGGGTGAAGCCGAAGAAGACCAGCGTCGGCTCCCCGCGGAAGCTGTCCTGCGTGACCTTCTGCCCATCCTGGTCGACCAGTTCGAACGGACCGCCGATGGCCGCCTGCGAGGAAACCGCTGTCGGGCCCTTCGGCAGCAGCGCCAGCGCGCTCGCGACGATGATGACGGCGCCGACCACGAAGGCGGCGAGCAGCAGCAGGATACGACGGGTGGGCATGAAGACCTTGGCTCTGTCTCGGGCTTTAACGCAACCGGGGGCGGGGCACCCCACGCGTCGGCGTCAGAAGCAATAGGCAATTCCGGCCGTCAGCATGTCGAAGAAAACGGCGGCACCGTGACGCGCCCACAGTCCAATCGCCGCAGCGAGAAGCAGCACGGCAGCGCCGGCGGCCATCCAACGCGCGGCGGCGCCGGGCCTTAACGAGCCAACCGCCATCGAAATCTCCCTCGCATTCCCCTCACCTGCCCGCGCCATCAAATGCACATTATACAGCACACCATCCAATTTCTGCCGTCACATTAAGCTGTTTGGCCGGGTTGCGCACCTCCCGAAATAGTATTGTAATAGGGGTTGGATCTCAATCTACCGTTGAGGTTTGGGGGCATTACGCAGGCTGTTCGCCACTAGGGCGTTCGGGATGCTATGGCCGGATGGACGGACCATTCGGGATGATGGGCGCAGAACATTCGAACGTATCGCACTCCGATTCACCTGCGGCGGATCGGGAGGGGCTCTTGGCAGGGGACCGGCGCATGGCCGGCTTCCTCGATTCCATGCTTGACGCTCTTGCCGTCTTCGATGCGCAGGATCGGCTGGTCTTTCACAACAGGCGCTTCGTCGAGCTGTTCCCGTTCCTGGAGCCGCTGGGCGACCTGCAGGGACTGACCTTCTATGCCCTCGCCTCCGTCCCCAGCGGCGAATGGCGCTGGGTCAACGACCCGGAGATATACCTCAAGGACCGGCTGCGCCGCCATGCCGAGGCGGATGGCGCGCCGTTCCTGATTCCGCTGGAAAACGGCGGCTGGGTGCAGGCCCGCGAGCACCGCACTCCTGATTCATGGATCGTCGCCACCTGGTCCGACGTCTCCCGGCTCAAGGAGACCGAAGCCCGCTTGCAGGATGCCATCGACAGCGTCGCCGCCGGCCTGATCCTGCTCGACAGCGAGGGGCGGATCACCCTGACGAACAGCGGCATGCGGCAGATTCTCGCCACGCCCGACGCCACGCTGGAGCCGGGGCGCCCGCTGTCCGACCTGCTGGACGAGGCCGTGGCGAACGGAATCTTTGCCGGCGGAGCGGCCTCCCAGCTTGCTGCCCTCGCCACGCCGGGTCCGGCCGGCGAGGTTCCGATGGAGATTCCGCTGCATGACGGGAGATGGATCCTCGCCAGCCACCGTCCCCTCGGCAATGGCGGGGTGGTCGGCATCTGGACCGACCTGACCGCCCAGAAGAAGCGCGAGGCCGAACTCGTCGCCATGCGCGAGCAGTTGCGCCTGCATACCGAGGCGCTGGCCGATTTCGCCCGCCTGATCGCGCAGCAGGCCCGCAACGACATGCTGACCGCGCTGCCCAACCGCTTCGCGCTGGAGGAGAGGCTCGACCATCTTCTGCGCGACGGCGAGACCACACTCATATGGGTGGGTGTGATCGATATCGACCATTTCAGCGGCATCAACGACGCCCTCGGCCACGCCACGGCCGATGAGTTGCTGCGCGAGACCGGCCGCTTCCTGCGCGGCCTGCTGCGCACCGACGACACGCTCGCGCGCGTCGGCGCCGACGAGTTCGCCATCGTGCTCACCGGCCTCGACGAGAGCGAGGTGACGAGCATCGCCAACCGCCTCAACAGCGCCGTCCAGTCACACGTGTTCCATGTGGGCGGTTCCCGTCTCTCGGTCACGGTCAGCGTCGGCCTGACCATGGCGCAGGACAAGCTGCGCACGCCCTCCAGCCTGCTCGCGGCGGCCGACACTGCCTGCCGCGTGGCCAAGGAGAGCGGACGCGACCGCGTGCAGCTCTACGATGTCGGCGACCCGAAGATGCGCACCTCGCACCAGAGGGTGAGCTGGGCCGAGCGCATCCGCCTCGGGCTGGAACTCGACCGCTTCCGCCTGCACCTTCAGGCGATCGTCGACCGGGACGGCAATGTCTGCGGCTACGAGGCGCTGATCCGCCTCAAGGACTCCGACAATGTCTGCCACAGCCCCGGGCAGTTCCTGCCGGCGGCGCGGCGGCTCGGTCTGATGTGCCGCATCGACAGCTGGGTCTGCCACCAGTGCGTGGACTTCGCGATGCGCCTGCTGGCGGCCGGCAACGACCAGTACGTCTCGATGAATCTCGGCGTCCAGACCCTGTCCAACACCACTTTCCAGCGCAAGCTGCTCGACCTGATCGCCGCCAATCCGGGGGTCGAGAAGACGCTGCGTATCGAGATCACCGAGACCGACGACATCCACGACGCCCATCAGGCCGCCTCCTTCATCGTCGAGCTGCGCGCCTGCGGCCTGCACGTCTATCTCGACGATTTCGGCAATGGCTATAATTCCTTCGAGGTGCTGAAGCAGTTGCCGGTCGATGGCATCAAGATCGACTGGACGGTCACGCGCGACCTGCTCAGCGACCCGATCGACGAAGCACAGATCAGGGCGGCGGTCTCCATCACCGACTCGCTGGGGCTGGAGCTTATCGTCGAGGGCGTCGAGGAAGAGCGCCAGCTGATTCGTCTGCGCGAACTCGGGGCCACACTGTTCCAGGGCTTCTATTTCCATCGCCCGGTGAATGCCGAGACGCTGCTCGGCTGAATGCGGCCGCGTCCGCTAGCCGCGCGCGGGGTCGACCCGCACATTCGCGCGAAACGCGCGGCGGGACGGAAACCATGGAAAGCGATGTCAGGAGGAACTGGAGCGGGCGAAGGGAATCGAACCCTCGTATGCAGCTTGGGAAGCTGCCGTTCTACCATTGAACTACGCCCGCTCGGGTGGGCGCACCATAAGGGCGGCAACGAGGCGCTTCAAGGGGGTGGCCGCCGGGTTTCACAGGGTCCGAGATCGAAGCCGGCGTCGCGAGATGATGCCGGAAACCGCCGGTGCGCTTCGCGACAGGGGCGCCGTCAAACAGTTCGAGGCCCTGCGGCGCGCGCATCTGCGGATCGCGCATTGGGCACGGCTACAGCCTCAGCAGACGCTCGGCGTTGCCGTGGCAGACCTTCGCGCGCGTTTCCTCGCTGATCGGGGCCGTCTCAATGAAACGGGAGGCTACCTCCGGGTCCTCATAGGGATAGTCGACCGAGAACATGACATTGTCGTCGCCGAGGGCCTGAAGCGCCGCCACGAGCGGCGCCGCGTCGCACACACCCGAGGTCGTGACGGCAATGTTGCGTCGGATGATCGCCGATGGACGGGCATCGGGCGCAAGCGTCTCTCCGAGATCGAACTCCCTTCTGCTGTCGAGGCGCCAGAGGAGGAAGGGAAGCGTCTCGCCCATATGGCCGAGAATGACCTTTGCTCCGGGAAAGCGCGTGAAGGTGCCGCCGAAGACAAGCCGCAACGCGTGTGCCGCGGTTTCCGCCGTCCAGGCCCAGATAGGGCCGCCAAGTTCCGGACGGTTGGCGAACATGGCGGGGCTGTCGGCCATGCTGCCGGGATGCAGATAGACCGGCACATCCAGTTCCTGCACGCGCTCCCAGAAGGGCGCGTACTGGTCTTCATCAAGGTAATGCCCGTTGGTCTGGCCATTGACGAGTGCGCCCCGGAACCCGAGTTCTCTCACGGCGCGCTCGAGTTCGGCGGCGGCGGCCCCGGCGTCCTGCATGGCCAGATGAGCGAAGCCGGCGTAGCGGCTCGGCCGCTTCTGCACCTCCCGCGCGAGGAAGTCGTTGGCGCTTCGCGCGAGCCGGATCGCCTCCGCCGTATCGCGCACGCCCTGAACCCCGGGCGTGGTGACCGAAAGCACCATCAGGTCGATCCCGGCCCGATCCATCATCTCGAGCCGCAACTCGTCGAAATCGGCCAGACGACGCTCGATATCCGCGAAGAGCGTGTCGCTCTGCGTCGGCCGAGCGACGTATTTTCCGGCAAGCTCAGGCGTCGTGAAGTGCTCTTCGAGTGCGATCTTACGCATGGTCACTTCCCGGTTCGTATGATGGCTTGTCGCGACAGGGCCTTTACTTGGGCACGGGGCAGGCCTCGGCCGGCGACTTCGCTATCTTGAGCTGCTCCATCATGAATTCGCCGTTGCTTCTGGAATCGGCCAGCAGAGCCCCCGACCAGTAGGCGTTCTTGCAGGTCGCCGTGTCGCAATTGCCGCCGGCCGTCTGCCACGCGCCCGTGCGCACCACATCGCAGGCGCAGATCGCCTTGTCGGGATTGGCGGGATCGACCGTGCAGATCTTGTTGAGGCATTGCGACCAGGGTGTTCCGCTTTCACACTTCAGCCCCTTCTTGCCGCCCTCGAACTGGGTAAGCGCGAACTGCGAGTAGACTGTGCGAACGCCGTTGGCGTCCGTGCTCGGCTTGACCGTGTCGCATTCCACGGTTGCGAGGTTCGGCCCCTCCTGAACGTCGCAAACGCAGATCGAGACGTCCGGATTGCCGGGCTGCGGGACGCAGGGCGCCGAGGTGCAGAGCGCGAATTGCTGGTTGCAGAGATAGTTCTTTGCCGTCGCCTCCTGCACGAAGCCGGGAGCGGCCGCCAGGCCCGAGAGGACCAGTGCAAAGCACAACATCATACAGCGCATCGGAAAACTGCCTCTCCATTGGACCTTGGATTGTCGGCAGGATGCAAAATTAAAAGCGGCCCGCCAAGTCGGCCGGCCAAGCCGCCCGCCAGAATATCGACGCGGCCTCCAGCGAGACCCCGGCCGCGCCGATATCCCCGGAGCCCTCGCCCCAACGAACCTCATGTGCCGCAGGTTTCAGAAACGGTAGTTGACGCCGATCTTGATGGCCTGGAACGAGGCCGAGTTCGAGGCCTCGCGACCGTCGGCGATGGTGGAGGTGCCGACATAGTTCTTTGTCTCGTAGACCGGCCTCTCCACGATCTCGCAGTACCTTCCGCCCCGTGTGGCGCAGAGGGTCTCGCTGCGGACACCCGAGACGGTGCCGGTCTGAGTCCGGGTCGAATAGGAGCGGGTGACGCCGGAACGGGCCTTGCCGAAATTGAAGCTCTCCGCCCCGAAACCGGCAAAGGCGTACTCGGCCTTGACCGACCACCGGTCGTTGATGGCGTATTCCGCGCCGCCTCCGACCGTGAAGCCGGTGCGGGTCCGCGCGGAGGTCTCCGAGAAGCTCAGCGCGGTCCGGTTTCCGCCCGGATTGGTCGCGTCGGCGAAATTCGAGACGTATTGCGTGCGCTCCTCGGTCTCGCGCAGGAAGGCGACGCCGGCGGTGCCGTAGACGAGCAACTGGTCGGTGACGGCGTAGCCCGCCTTCGCGCGGACGGTCGCCAGCCAGTCGAAGGAATAGTCCGTCTGCGCCTCCGTCATGCGGTTGGTGATCAGGGTCGCGCTCTCGGTGGCGCCGAGAACGGCGGAGCTGCCCATGCCGGCATGCAGCAGGTCCGCCTCGACGCCGACCACGACGCCATTGGAAAACTGGTAATTATAGCCGGCCTGACCGCCCCAGACGCCGCCCTGGAATGTCTCGTTGGCCGACTCGCTGAAGGCCCGCGGCGCGTAGCTGCCATCCGCCAGCGTCGTGGTGCCGTCGATAGAGCCGAAGCCGTAGCCGATGGAGCCGCCGGCATAGAGGCCGGTCCAGCGCTCGCCATTGGCGCGCAGCCCGATGGGCAGCGGCGTGATCGGCTCGTCGCTGCCGAAGGTGCCGGTGAGCGTCGCCATGAAGGTGCGGCCGGGAGCGGGCATGTCCGTGTTGTTGAGCGCGTCGACATAATAGGTGTCGAGCAGGTTCTGCACGCTGATGTCGAGGGTGAGATGGCTGTTCAGCTTCCACTGCGCGAAAGCGTCGACCACCGTGTAGGGCTCCCACACCTTGGTCACCCAGGCGAAGAAGCCGCTATCGGCCTCCACCTCCGCCAGCCGCTCGCTCATATAGGTGACGCGCCCGCCCAGCGTCAGCCGCTCGTCGAAGAAGCGCGCGCCCGCCGTGACCGAGGCGGTGAAGCGCGGCGGAATCTGGTTGGTGAGAAAGTCGGCGGACAGCGTGTAGTCGGTGCAGTTGCCGTCCATCTCGCAGGATTCGAAATCGGTGTAGTAGTTGATCCCGAAATCGGTGAAGAACCGGCCGGCGTCGTAGCGGCCGGAGAATTCGACACCCCTGAAGCGAACGAAGTCGTAGTTGAACAGGCCCATAGAGCCGGTGAATTCGCGGCCGATGTAATTATCCGTGGTGTTGTCGAAATAGGCGAGCTTCAGCCGCAGCTTGTCGCCCGGCAGCAGCACGTCGTCGCGCAGAAAGTTGGTGCCGAATTCCCAGTTGCTCGCCTCCTCCGCCTGCAGCGCGGCGTTGAAGATCTGGTCGCTGCGGGTCTGGCTGACCTCGCGCACGCTCGGCGGGCGGATGCCGGCCTGATACTGACCATAGATCTGCCAGCCCTCGACCGGGGTCACCACCACGCTGGCGCTGGGGCTGAAGCCTTCGCCGGAATAGCTCGTGAAGGGGTCGCCCGGCGTGCCGTAGGTGGTGATGCCGTTGAAGGAGGTGCTGTAGGTCAGGTACTCCACCCCGGCGCCGAGTTCGAGCCAGTCGGTGGGCTCCCACTTCACCCGGGCGAAGATCGAGCCGATCTCGCGCTCGCCATTGGCCGGGATGGCCCAGAGGGAGACGCTGGACAGGTCGTAGGCTTCGGTCGGCCGGGCATTCTCATAGACGTAGCTGCCGCCATAACTCACGGCGAGGGGCATGCCGGCGACGGCGAAATGCGAAGTGTTGCTGGCCTTCACACCGACATTCTGGGACTGCTGCTTGAGCTCGGGCGTCTTGCCGAGCGAGGCGAAGATATTGGTCTCGTCGGTGTTCGAGGCATAAGCGTCGAACTTGAAGTCGACGAGATCATTGTCGGTCGGCGTGTAGTTGTAGCGCAGCGTCGCCTGGTTGATCTCGACCGAGCTGAGGGGGATCTGCGAGGTGGTCTCGTTGCCGGCGGTGATGAAGGAGGGTGACACCTCGCCGAACTCGTTGCCGTAATAGAGATAGCCGATCTGGAAGAGCTGCTCGTCGGTGGGCCGGACAGTCGCCTTGAGCAGCGCCGAGGTGACATCCTCCGAGGTGTTGTAGACGAGCTGGCCATGGCCGTAATTCGAGAGCGGGACCGTCTCGCCGAGATAGTCGGTCGTGGTGAGCGAGCCCTGCGTACCGGCGAAATAATTGCCCGTCTTGCGCCGGACGAAGGCGCCGATGACGTCGACATTGTCCTCCCGCGCGGCGACGGCGAAGCTGCCATTGGTGAGTTCGCCGGCGTCGCTGCCGCCGTAGACCGCCGCTGTCTCGCCGATCACCGGAGCGACCGAATTGCTGGCGAGCCCTCCGCGCACCCGCACGCCCCAGGTCTGGCCGGAGCCGAGAATATCCTCGACGTTCAGCGTCTCCATGGCGATGGTGCCGCCGATGGCGCCGGCCACCGCCCCGTCCGGCCCCTTGGTGATGGTGATGCCGGAAATGAGGTCGGGGTCGACATAGGTGCGGCTGTCGATGCCGGAATAGCCGCGATAGGAGGAGGTCGACTGCTGCGAGCCGTCAATGGTGGTGGCGACGCGGTTCTGGCCCTGAAGGCCGCGTATGTTGGGGTCGATCGAGGCACCGTTATTGCCGCCGCCCGATATAACGCCGGGCGTTCCCTGGAAGAGCGCCCCGGCCGTCTGCGGCGGGAAGCGTTCGATCTCCTCGCCGGAGATGAAATTGGTCGAGCCCGGCGTCTCGAAGGGGCGGTCGGCGGCCGAGCCTTGGCCGGTGACGTCGATCGCATCGAGCGCAATGGCACCGTCGCCATCGATGCCCTGCAGGGCCGCGCCGCCCGCCGCGGCATCTTCCCCCGGCACCATGATCGTCACGGCGTTGGCGCCGACAAATCGCCAGTTGATGCCCGTCCCCGCCAGCATGATCCGCAGGGCCTCTTCCGGGGCATAGGTGCCGTTCACCGGCCGCGACATGATCTTGTAGGCCCGGCTGCCGGAATACAGGACCTGCAGGCCGGCCCGCACTGAAAGGTCGGCGAGGGCGCGCGGGACCGGCATCGAGGCGATGGACAGGGCGACGCTGGAGCTGCCGCTTTGCGCCAGGCTTCGCGACGTCGCGACGGGAAGCACCGCGAAGGCGGTTCCGGCCAGAAGGCAAAGCGCAAGCGTGCGCAGGCGTCGGGTGGACATCATCCTCATCGTCGGTCCCACTTGTTCTGCCGGAACCGCGAGGGGCGGCGTCGGCGAGATCCTCAGTGGGTAAGACGAAGGCCGGGGGCGGCTCCCCCAGTCCGCCCCTCAAAAAACTACCTCAGCACGATCAGCGCGTTGGTCAGGCGAAACGAGGACACACCGACCGTCGCCTCGATCATGTCGATGGCGGCTGCCGGGTCACGCGTGTCGAACACGCCGGTAACGGGGAGAGCCCGCGCACGCGCGCTCAGAATCATGATGCGGCCGCGCTGATAGCGGTTGAGTTCCTCGATCACCTGCCCGAGCGGCGCCCGAAAGAAGACCATCTTTCCGCCACGCCAGGCTGTCGCGACATCCGCCTCGAAGGGCCGCACCGGCCCGAGGCCATCCGGGGTCATGGCGCCTTCCTCACCGGGCGTCAGGCGGAGCGAAACGTCGGAATGGGCAGAGGCGGTAAGACTGACGCTGCCCTGAACCAGGCCGACCTCCGTCACATCGCCGCGCACGCGCACATTGAAGCGCGTGCCGGTGACCCGCACGTCGCCGTCGCCGGTCCGCACCACGAAGGGGCGCTGCGGATCGTGGGCGATCTGGAAGAAGGCCTCGCCGCGGAAAAGCCGGACGCTGCGCTCCCGACCATCGAGGTCGACGGCAATGGCGGTGTCGGTGTTCAGCTCGACCATCGAACCGTCCGCCAGCTCGACCGCCTGTCGCTCGCCGATGGACGCTATGTGGTCCGCGCGCAGATCGTCGAGCCCGCCGCGCCGCACCCACTCCGCGCCCGCCAGCGAGAGGCAGAGCAGCACGCCGGCCACAATGCCGCGCACCAGCCTCCGGCGCGGGGCCGCGCCTTCCACCAATGCCTCGATCGCGGCTTCATCGCGCCGGGCGCCGGGCGCCGGGCCCATGGCCGCCCACAGCCGGTCGGCCTGTTCATAGGCGTCGAAATGGGCCGGGTCGGAGGCGAGCCAGTCCTGAAACGCTTCGTGCGTCTGCGCGTCGGCGTCCGGCTCGCGCAGGCGCGCATGCCACCGGCTCGCCGCGTCAAAGGCGGCATCGCGGGGGATGACGCCGGGTTTCGGCCGTTGAGCAGTCATGAATCAGCAGTCCGAAGTCGAACGGGCGGACGGTAGGTCGCCCACCGATATAGACGAACCCGGAGCGGCCTGTCCCCCGGTCTCAGATCGCGCGCCCGGCCGCACGCAGCACCTCGCGGCATTGCACCATGGCGCGCGCGATGTGCTTCTCGACGGTCTTCTCGGACAGACCGAGGCGGGCGGCGATCTCCTTCATGGTCAGCCCGTGCTCGCGCGACAGCCGGAAGACGGCGCGGCACTTCGGCGGCAGTTCGTCGATGGTGCGACGCAGGAGCGCCAGTTCCTGCACGCCCTGCAACACCTCGTCCTGCAACGGCACCGGACAGGCGACCTCGCAGTCGGAAATGCACCGTCCACAGATGTACCGCTCACGCTTCCGCTCGCGCCGGAGATGGTCGAGCGCCATGTTGGTGGCGCATCGCGCCAGATAGGCCTGCTTGTTCTCGGCATCCGCGAAGGCATTGCCGCGCAGCAAGCCGACGAACAGGTCCTGAACGAGATCTTCCGCCGTCGTCGGGCTGCCCACCAGACGGCGTATCCCGCGCATCAAGCGTTCATGCTCGGTGCGAAACAGGTGGCCAAGGTCGGAGGCGAGAGCCAGCACCGGCAATCCTATGACTCCAGCTGACGGCGCCCGATGCACCGCCCGTCCCCTCTCTACAAAATGTCGTATTACCTAGCAATATCAATGATTTAAATAGATTCTAGAGTAGAGCCTTCCGGACCGCCCGACCCGGTTTCGTGCGGATCGAAAGAACCGGTTTGTCGATTGAATCTACGCGGCTTTCGCCCGATCGGACGGCATCGGCGGTGCACGAGCCTGTTCCTCTTCCAGATGTGGGGAGAATCCGTCGAACGCGGTGACGCCCGATGCACCGCGCAGACTCGCAGCTCGTGCCTGTGTCGCGCACGGGGCGTCCGGCGTCGGGCGTGCAAGGCGCCGGGCGCCTGTCGCACCCGCATGCGCTGCCAGAGCATCCCTGCCGACGATATGAGCCGACAGGAGGCCCTGCGGACGATGGGGCGAGACGGCCCGGAAGCACAGGCGACGCTTCGTCGACGACGACGGGCGCCCCGGTGCCCCGCCTTTCGATGACCATGCTCGCGACGTTCTGTCTGTTTTTTCGGCACGCCCAACCGAGAGGCAAACAAAGCAAGCTTCGTGTCTTGCCGATGTATCCGCCGCGACGCGCCACTCTAACCTTCCCGCTCAGTGTCGGCCGCCCGGTCGCGGTCGTTTCGAGCAGAAGGTGTGTCATGCCGGCCAACCCGTTCCATCTCGCATGGTTTCTCCAGGGCTCCAGCATCCAGGCCTGGAACGAGCCCTGGACGGGGAACATCGCGCAGGAATGGATGACGGCCGACATGTTCATCGACCTCGTGCGGTCGATGGAGCGGGCGTGCTTCGACTACATCCTCATCGAGGATTCCATCTATATCGGCCAGAACTGGCAGAATTCGCGCGACATCTTCCTCAAGGGTGGCATCTGCGTGCCCCGGCAGGAGCCCTCAGTGGTCGCCACGCTGATGGCGGCCTCGACCAAGCGGCTCGGCATCGTGCCGACGCTTTCGACCTTCGCCTATCACCCCTACCTGACCGCCCGCATCGTCTCCTCGCTCGACCAGATATCGAGCGGGCGTGCCGGCTGGAACATGGTGACGGGCTCGTCGGATTTTTCGGCGCAGAATTTCGGCCAGGACGCGCTGCCCCCGCATGACGAGCGCTACCTCATGGCCGAGGAATATATCGACATCGTCAAGGGCCTGTGGGGCTCCTGGGAGCCGGGCGCGATCCTCGACGATCGCGAGAACGGCATCCTTATCGACCCCGAGAAGGTCCACACCATCGACTACAAGGGCAAGTACTACGCCTCGCGCGGCCCGCTGAACTCGGGCCCCTGCCCGCAGGGCCAGCCGGTGATCGCGCAGGCCGGCGGCTCCAAGAGCGGGCGCCGGATCGCCGCCACCCACGCCGACACCATCGTCGCCGCCCCTAACGGCGTCGCCGCGATGAAGCAGTACCGCGACGACATACGCAGCCAGATGGCGGCGATGGGCCGCGATCCCGATAGCTGCAAGGTGCTGTTCCTGCTCTCCCCGGTCGTCGCAGAGACGGAGGAGCAGGCGAAATGGTTCGGCGAGCAGCGCCGCGTGCAGGCCGCCGCCAATCTCGACTCCCGCATGGCCCGCTTCGGCTGGAGCACCAATCTCGACCTGTCCGAGCTCGACCTCGACACGCCGGTGAGCGAGTTGACCCTGACCACCAACGGCCACCAGTCCAGCCTCTCGCAGTTCCTCACCCGCGCCGGCGACAAGCCGCTGCGCCAGGCCATGGTCGACCATGTGAGCGGCGGCTACTGCGTCGATGTCGTCGGTACGCCCGACAGCGTCGCCAGCCAGATGGACGAGATCATGCAGGAGGTGGGCGGCGACGGCTTCCTGCTGGTGCTGCCCGACGTCTCGCGCCGCTCGGTCGCCACCATCATGGACGGGCTGGTCCCGGTATTGCAGCGGCGCGGCCTGACCCGGCGCGCCTACACCCATGAGCAGCTGCGCGACAACCTGCTCGAATTCTGACACCGCACGACTTCCTCGAACCAATGGAACGACGCCGATGACCACCCTCACTCTGCGCCATCGTCTCCGCCGAACCAGTGCCGTCCTCGTCATGCTGACGCTCGGCGCCGGGCTGTCTCCGGCCTCCGCCGAGAAGCTCAAGCTGGGCAATGAGGGGGTTTACCCGCCCTTCTCGATGGTCGATTCCGCCGGCAAGCTCACCGGCATGGAGCCCGAGCTGGCGCGCGAAATGTGCAAGCGCATCGGCGCCGACTGCGAAATCGTAGTCATGGACTTCAAGGCGCTGATCCCGTCCATGCTGCAAGGCAAGTTCGACGGCATCGTCACCCAGATCTCGCCCACGCCCGAGCGCGTCGAGAAGGCGCTCTTCGCCATGCCGATCGTCTATAACCCCGCCACCTTCGTCGTGAAGAAGGGCAGCAACTACACGCTCACCAAGGAAGGCGTCACCGGCAAGGGCCTGCGCATCGCCCTGCAGCGCGGCGCCTCCATGGTGCCCTACATCCACAAGCACTTCGGCAAGGACACCTTCGTCGAGGTCTATTACGACAATCCCGACCAGATGAAGCTCGACCTGCTGGCCGGTCGCCTCGACCTCGTCTTCGACTCCAAGATCAACTGGACGCTGGAGCTGATCGCCAAGCCCGAGGGCAAGGATTACGAGCTGGCCGGCGGCGACCACTGGCTCGGCGACCCCGCGATCCCCGAGGCCGAGCGCGGCTACAGCTGGATCTTCCCCAAGAAGAGCGAAGAGCTGGTCAAGCGCGTCAACGCGGCGCTGGGCGAGATGATCAAGGACTGCACCTACACGAAGATCCGCAAGCAGTATGTGCCGGTGGCCACGCTGAGCAGCGAAGCCGCCTGCGACAAGACCAACTGACGACGACGCATGGGGATAGGCGCGATGACGAACCTCTCGCCCGCTGAAATCGCAGGCTATCTGCGCCAGCTGGGCGAGGGCGCGCTCGTCACGCTGGAGCTGTTCCTCACCAGCTTCGCGGCCGCCTTCGTGCTCGGCGTGCTGATCGGGGTCGTCACCCTGTCGAAGAGCCGGATCATCCGGGCCGCCTGGCGCGTCTACGCCTCCATCTTCATGGGCGTGCCCTCGCTGCTGGTGATCTTCCTCATCTACTACGGCGGCAGCGCGATGCTGTCCGCCGTGCTGGGCGAGCTTGGCGCCGGGGTCGACATCTCGCCCTTCGGCGCCGGCGTCGCCGCCTTCGCCGCCGTCTACGCGGCCTACATCGCCGAACTGGTGCGCGGGGCCATCGACAACCTGCCGAAAGGCCAGTTCGAGGGCGCCCGCGCGCTCGCCATTCCCCCGCTGGTGATGTGGGGCAAGGTCATCCTGCCGCAGGCGATGCGGCTCGCCCTGCCCGGCCTTGTCAATGTGTGGAGCTTCATGCTCAAGGAGACGCCCCTCGTCTCGCTCGCCGGGCTTCAGGACCTCGTCGCCAGCGCCAAGATCGCGGCCGGGGCCACCAAGGAACCCTTCCTGTTCTTCATCGCCACCGCGCTGGTGTTCATCGCCTTCAGCGCCCTGACGCTCAGGCTCGCGACGATGCTGGAGATCCGGCTGGATCGCGGGGTGCGGCGCTCCGACTCCCGCGCCTCGGCGGGGGCGCAGGCATGAGCGCGCTTCCCGTCGATCTCGACCTGGCGTGGCGGAGCCTGCCCGAGCTGCTGGCCGGGCTCCGGGTGACGGTCCTCATCACCGTGCTGCCCCTTATGTTCGGGCTCGCCCTCGCCTTCCCGATCTGCTTCGCCCGCATGTCCGAGCGCCGGTGGCTGGCCCTGCCGGCCGAAATCTTCGTGGTCTTCTTTCGCGGAGCCCCGCTGCTCATCCTGCTCTATGTCGTCTATTACGGCTTCGGGCAGATTGCCCTGCTGCGCGAGGGGCCGCTCTGGCTGCTGTTCGGCTCGCCCTTCGGCTGCGTCATCGTCGCGCTGACGCTGAACCATGCCGCCTATATGACCGAGGTGCTGCGCGGCAGCCTGCTGGCCGTGCCGTCCGGCATCGTCGAGGCCAGCGAGGCG
Organism: Ancylobacter sp. TS-1; assembly: GCF_009223885.1. Classification (NCBI taxonomy): domain Bacteria; kingdom Pseudomonadati; phylum Pseudomonadota; class Alphaproteobacteria; order Hyphomicrobiales; family Xanthobacteraceae; genus Ancylobacter; species Ancylobacter sp. TS-1. The sequence continues at coordinate 3,934,009 of NZ_CP045144.1, read as the reverse complement.
CTCGGCATCAGCCGCCGGCATATCTTCATCTGGGTGAAGATGCCGCTGGCCATCCGCTACGGGCTGAAGGCCTACCAGAACGAGGTGGTGAGCTTCGTGAAGGGCACGGCCATCGTCTCCGTCGTGACCATCACCGACCTCACCGCCGTCGCCAACGGCATCTTCGAGCAGACCTACGATCCCTTCACGCCGATCCTGTGCGCGGCGGCGCTCTACTGGGCGTTCATCAACCTGCTGCGCATCGGCTTCGAACTCTGGGGCCGCTGGCTCGCCCGCCACCAGCGCGAGGAGGAATCGCCCCTAGCCGCCGAGGCGCCGGGCCGCTTCGGCCTGCGCCGTCTCTCACGCCTCGCAAAGGCCATGCTGTGAAACCGTCCGCCGAAACGCCCGGCCCCCTGCCCGCGCCGGAAGCGGACGAGCCGGCCATCGGCCTTTACGGCGTGGTTAAGCTCTATGGCCGCCACCGCGCCCTCGACGGCGTCGACCTCGAGGTGCGGCGCGGTGAGAAGATCGTGATCTGCGGGCCCTCGGGCTCGGGCAAGTCGACGCTGATCCGCTGCATCAACGCGCTGGAACGTCGCGATGGCGGCCGCATAAGGGTGAACGGCATCGACCTCACCGCCGAGGAAGGCACCGTGCAGGACATCCGGCAGGAGGTCGGCATGGTGTTCCAGCACTTCAACCTGTTTCCGCACCTGACCGCGCTGGAAAACTGCATGCTCGCCCCGCGCCTCAATCGCGGGCTGGGCAAGGAGCAGGCGGAGCGGCTCGCCATGCGGCATCTGGAGCGGGTGCATCTGGCCGACCACGCCGGGAAGTACCCCGCGCGCCTGTCGGGCGGGCAGCAGCAGCGCGTCGCCATCGCCCGCGCGCTGTGCATGGAGCCGCGCATCCTGCTGTTCGACGAGCCGACCTCGGCGCTCGATCCGGAGATGGTCAACGAGGTGCTGGGGGTGATCGAGGAACTGGCCGCGACCGGCGTCACCATGGTCTGCGTCACCCATGAGATGGGCTTCGCGCGCCGCGTCGCCGATCGCTGCGTGTTCATGGACCGGGGCGCGATCGTCGAGCAGGGCCCGGCGCAGGAGTTCTTCGCCAACCCGCGCAGCGAGCGGCTGCGCGGCTTCCTCGCGCAGATCCTGCGCTGACCGGAACCCCGCGGCTCAGCCCTCCGCGAGCCCGGCAATCGTCTTGCCGCGGAAGAACACCAGCGGCTCGCCGCTCCCCGCCGCGCGCGCCCCGACCACCGTCCCGATGACGATGGAGATGCTGCCGCGCTCGACCACCTGATCGACCGCGCAGTCGAACACGCCGAGCGCACCGAGGAACACCGGCGCGCCGGTGGCCAGCGCGCCCCATTCGCCCGCGACGAAGCGGTCCGCACCGGACAGCCCCGTCCTGCCGGAGAAGGCGTCGGCGACATGGGCCGCGCCGGCGGGGAGGAAGTTCACCGCGAAATGGCGCCGGGCGAGAATGGCGCCGAGCGCGCTCGTCTTCGCGTCCACCGACACCAGCAGCGTCGGCGGATCGGCCGCGACATGGGCCGCCGACAGGCCGAGGAAGCCGGCCGGGCCGTCCTCGCCCTGCGCGGTGACGACGGTCATTCCCGTGGCCCTCTCGCTGAGAACGCGCCAGAAGGTCTTCGCGTCGACGGGACTTTGAGCCTCCAGGGCCGTCATGATGGTCCTCCTCCAGATCGCAGGGTCGGCACGTGTCAGGTCAGATGGTGGAAACGCCGGCCGAAATAGACCAACCCCTCGCTGCTGCCGCCTTCATGGAGGCCCAGCACCTCGCAGAACATCACGTCATGGGTCCCGACCGTCGCCATCCGCGTGACCCGGCAGTCGAAGGCGACGGTCGCCTCCGCGAGGACCGGCGCGCCGGTGACGAGTTCCATCCACGGGGCGCCGTCGAAGCGCTCGCCCATGGTCTTGACGCCGCCGGCAAACGCCATGGACAGCGCCTCGTGATGCGGCCCGGCCAGCGTGTTGACGCACAGCACGCGGCTGGTGGCGATGGCCTTGTGCGACTGGTTGGAGCGATTGACGCAAACCAGCAGGGTCGGCGGGCTGTCGGTCACCGAGCACACGGCCGAGGCGGTGAAGCCGCACCGGCCGTCCTCGCCGATGCTGGTGATGATGTTCACCGCCGCCGGCAGCTTGGCCATGCCGGCGCGGTAGATGTCTCGGCTGACGGCGTCTTCCGCGCCGCCCGGTGCGGTTACGCTCATCGGTCCTCCAGCGTTGCGGGGAAGCTCACGGTCCACAGCCTCAGAATTCGCGCAGCGTCTGCCGCAGCGTCGCGCCGGGGGTGTAGCGGGTGCGGGCGAGCCCGCGCCGCTGCAGCGCCGGCACCAGCCCCTCGCAGATCTCGTTGATGTACTGGCGGCTGATATTGGTGGTGAACGGCCGGGTGATCAGGAAGCCGTCGCCACCGACCTCGGCCATGACCTCGCCCATGCGCTCGGCGACCTGATCGGGCGTGCCGACGAGACCGTCGAGGCCGCGCGAGAGCTGGTCGGCGCAGAGCTGGCGCAGCGTCTTGCCCGACCCCGACTGCTGGAACGCATCGAGCGAACCCTGCTCGCCATTGGTGGTGAGGTGGGGCAGCGGCGCGTCGAGATCGAAGGTCGAGAAATCGATGTCGGTTATCGCGGCGACCAGCGCCAGCGTCTTCTCGTAATAGTCCGGCGCCTCGATGATCCGCGCTGCCTTGGCCTTCGCCTCCGCCTCGGTCTCGCCGAGAATGGGGGCGACCACGAAGAGCACCTTGATGTCGTCGGGGTTGCGCCCTCCCGCCTCGGCGCGGGCGCGCACATCGTCGCGATAGGCTTTCAGCCCGGCGACGCCCATCGAGGGCGCGATGATGCTGTCCGCCGTCATGGCGGCGAACTCGCGCCCGCGCGGCGAGCCGCCCGCCTGCACGAAGGCCGGCCGCCCCTGCGGAGAGGGGGCGCAGTTCAGCGGGCCACGGCTGCTGTAATAGGTGCCCTTGAAGTTGATGGGCTTGATCCTGGTGTGGTCGGCATAGGTGCCGGTGGCGGGATCGCGGACCACGGCCCCGGGCTCCCAGCTCGCCCAGAGCTGCTTGACCAGCTCGACATATTCGTCGGCCATGTCGTAGCGGAGCTGGCGCGGCGGCAGCTTCTCCATGCCGAAATTCTGCGCCGCGAGATCCTCGCCGGTGGTCACGATGTTCCAGCCGAAGCGGCCACGGCAGATATTGTCCAGCGTGGAGCACAGCCGGGCCAGCATGAAGGGCGGATAGGCCATGGTGGAGAAGGTGGCGACCACGCCCAGATGCGACGTGTTCGCCCCGATGAGCGCCGCCAGCGGCGAAGGGTCCGCCTTGGGGCCCATGATGTTGTGCTTGAGGTACATCTCGGTGTTGCCGCCATAGGCTTCCGAGATCATCAGCGTGTCCTCCAGCATGATGTAGTCGAAGCAGGCGCGCTCCATCGCCTTCGCCATGTCGATGTAGAAGCCGCCATCCCACGGATCGCCACCGCCGCCGGTGAAGGGCCGGGTCCATTCATCGACCGCAAAATTGGTGAACCATCCGAGATGGAACGGTTTTGCGCTCATGAAAGTCCCCTTGGGCCGACGGCGGAATGCCTTGAAACCTATGCTCGCGCCCTCCCACGCCGCCATCGCCAAAACCCCAAGCGATGTTCTGGTGGGCGCGGCCTCCGCATTGGGCAATCCTGTCGCGAACGACTAATGGATAGGCACTATTCCCTAGGTGATTAAACGATAGACATCTCCGATCCCTCGAAGCGTCAAGGACTTGGGATGGATCCTGGTGCGGCGCACAATTTGCTACGACGCCTGTCGAGGGGGCGCGCGTGCAATCGACGTCAGAAAGGGCCGGCCATGTCGAACCTCAGCCAGATCTACGATGTGGACCTGAAGCTGCTGCGTTATTTCTGCACGATCGTCGAGGAGCGCAGCTTCACCGCCGCGCAGGCGGCGCTCAATCTCTCGCAGTCCACCCTGAGCGAGAGTCTCAAGACGCTGGAAATTCGCCTCGGCACGCGGCTGTGCCGGCGCGGGCCGAAGGGCTTCAAGCTGTTCCGCGAGGGCGAGGAGGTCTACCGGGCCGCCAAGGAACTGTTCGCCTCGATCGAGGCGTTCAAGCAGAAGGCGTCGAACGTCAACCAGAGCGTCGCCTACGAACTCTGCGTCGGCATTCAGGACGGCATCGTCGAGAACCCCTCGGCGCGCATTCACGAGGCGATCCGCCGCTTCTCGCAATACTACCCCAATGTGCGGTTCCGCATGGAGGTCATGCTGGGTTTCCAGCTCACGGGCCGGGTCGCGGACGGCATGGTGCATGTCGGCATCGGCCTGGTGAACGAGCAGTACCCCCAGCTCATCTACCAGCATCTGTTCGACGAGCAGGGCTATATGTGCTGCGGCGACAGGCACCCCCTGTTCACCGTTCCGGATGACGAACTGACCATGGCGGACATCGAGGCCGCCTCCTACTGCAACCGCGGCCATCTCGAATATTACCATCCCGAACGCACGCGCTCGGGCACCTTCTCCGGCGACATCGGGCTCGGGATTCAGTCGCAGCTCGCCCTGATCCTTTCAGGCCGGAACATCGGCTACGTGCTGGACCATACGGCGGAGCCGCTGTTCGCGGCCGGCGCTCTGCGAGCGCTGCGCCCGGACCTCATGCGCATCGTCAACCCGATCACCGCCATGGTCGGCCCCGGCGCGGCGGACTTCAGGCTGGCCCGCCGTTTTGTCGACTGCCTGATCGACGTTCACATGGAACTGGGCGAAAGCCGGCTGCTGCCGCGCCCGGATTTCGCCACGAGCTGCGGCATGCTGGTCGAGCACAACGGAGTGTGCAACGTGCTGGCCGCCGTGAAGGCAGGCGGGGCAAGGGCCGTGAAAAGCACCCACGATGGAACCATGACGGCGGCGTAAGGCAGCATCCCGCCCTTTCGTCGTTGGGCTTGCCGTCTACGCCGCGCGCCTGAACGAGCGCCCGATCGGCGCCAAAGCACGGCTCGAACGCCTGCGCGGCGGCCCGTTCCTCATCCCGTCTTGCCGCCGTGCCGCATCTCGCGGAGGAAGGACGTCACCAGCATCAGCACGGCGAGCGCCAGCAGTACCGCGCTGACCGGATCGCGCACGAAGATGGAGAGGTCGCCGCCGCCCATCATCAGCGAGCGCCGGTAATTGGACTCGATCATCGGCCCCAGCACCGCGCCGAGCACCATCGGCAGCAGCGGGAAGCCGAGCGTGCGCAGGGTGAAGCCGAGCATGCCGATTCCCAGCACCAGCCCGAGGTCGAAGGTGCTGTTGTTCACCGAATAGACGCCGGACATGATGAGGATGAAGATGCCGCCCTGCAGAAAGGGCTTGGGCTGGTTCACCAGCCAGATGATCGGCGACAGCAGGACCACACCCAGCGCCAGCATCGCGAAATTGGCGATGAACAGGCCGCCGAACAGCCCGTAGACGACTTCCGGGTGACGGGCGAACAGCAGCGGCCCCGGCTGGAGGCCGTGGATCAGCAGCGCGCCCAGCAGCACGGCGGTCGAGTTGGAGCCGGGAATACCGAAGCTCAGCGTCGGGATCAGCGCCGTCGAGGCGACGACGTTGTTGGCGGTCTCCGGGGCGATCACGCCCTCTTCCGAGCCGTGGCCGAACTTCTCCGGCTCCTTCGACCAGCGCTTGGCCTCGTTATAGGACATGAAGGAGGCAACAGAGCCGCCCCCTCCCGGCATCAAACCTTCGATCAGGCCCAGCACCCAGGCGATGACCTGCGGCACGCGCAGGCGCCACAGCGTCTTGAGGCTCGGCAGCACGAGGCGGGTCGAGCGGCGCGCCTCGGGATTGGTCGCCATGTCCGGCTGCCCGGCCTGGATCATCTGCTCGCTCAGGGCGAACAGGCCCATCATGATCAGAATGATGCTGATGCCTTCCAGAAGGTCGGCCTGCCCGTAGATGAAGCGGCCGACGCCGGAGATCGGATCGGTGCCGATGGTCGCGAGCATCAGGCCGAGAATGCCGGCGATCACGCCCTTGACCATGGCGCCGGACGATACCGACGCCACCACGCTGATGCCGAGAATGCCGAGCGCGGCATAGGCGGGCGGGGTGAACAGCAGCGCCAGCTGGGCCACCGTCTCGGTCGCGGTCGCGAGCACGACGAGGCCGACAAGCCCGCCAATGGTGCCGCCGACCAGCGACAGACCGAGCGCCTCGCCGCTGCGCCCCTGCCGGTGCATCTCGTAGCCGTCGAACACCGTGGCGGCCGCCGAACCGGAAGCCGGCGTGCGGATCAGGATCGCCGGGATCGAGCCGCCATATTCGGCGCCGACATAGACCGAGGCCAGCAGCACCATCGCCGTCGAGGGGTTGAGATCGAAGGTGAAGGGCAGCAGCAGCGCCATGGCGATCGAGGTGCTGATGCCCGGCAGCGAGCCCCCGAGCATACCCCACAGGCACCCCGCAAAGGCGGCGACGATGATGGATGGGGAAGCCATCGCTTCCACCATGTAGAGGAAATTCTGCATGCTTCACTCCGAAGCGCGTCTGTCGGCGGACTTCTCAGCGCGCGAGAAGGTCCATCCAGATGCCGGAAGGCACCGGCACGCCGAGCAGCGTGTGGAACAGAAGGAAGAAGATGGCGGCGCCGATGAGTGCAAAGGCCAGCAGCCGCAGCGAGGGCCGCCGCCCGTAATACATCCCGATCGTCAGCAGAACGGCCGCCACCGCGACTGGATAGCCAAGCCACGGCAGCGCCAGCACGAAGCCGGCGGCGATGCTCCAGAAGCCGAGCGCCCGCAGGAACTCCGTGCGGCTGGGAAGGTCATCGCGCTCCTGCTGCCGCTTCTCGGGCTGCGCCAAAAGCGACTGGACGATCAGCAGGCACGACATCACCGCGAGCGCGCCGCCGAGCAGCTTGGGCAGCCCGTCCGAGCCGACGGAGCCGCCCAGCGAGCTGCGGGGAAGGGCGTCGGCCTGTGTCCAGTAAACAATCGAGAAGGCGAGGAGGACGAGACCCGTCCACAGCCCGACGCCCGAATTAGCCAGCCGGCTTCGCATGGTTCGGCTCCTCTTGCTGCCCGCTCAGGGGTGCACTGTCTCGGTGAACCATTCGCCAGGCAATGCGTGCCCGGCCCCGGCGGCGAGCGCCTTGGCGTAGAGCACGGCGCCGGTGGCCGCGAACTGGTAGCCGACCCCGTGATAGTTGAGGAAACAGGTGATCTCGTCCGGGCTGGCGCGGCCCGGCACCTTGCCGGCGACGAGTTCGGCCAGCGAGGGCGAGCGCGTCAGTGCCAGCAGTTCGGGATCGCCGACGATCTCCTTGGTGCCCTCCCGGTACTCGACGCCGCGGGCGATCACGAGATGATCGCTGCCCATATTGTCCGGGTCGTGAATGATCACGCGGTCGACCGCCTTGAGCACCTCGGGCGGCAGCTCGCGGTCACGGATCGAGCCGACATGCATGCCGGGCTCCAGCCATTCGCGGCGCAGCACCGGCTGGAGGCTGTTGGTCGCGCACAGCACGATATCGGCGCCGGCAACGGCGGCTTCCGCCGTCTGTGCCGGCACGACGCGGATGCCCAGAAGCGCCGTCATCTCCTGCGCGAAACGGGCGCGGCTTTCGGGATTGGGGCTGAAGCAGCGGATTTCCTCGATGGGACGGGCGGCGGCAACCGCCATCGCCTGCGCCCCGGCCTGCCAGCCGGTACCGATGATGGCGGCGATGCGCGCATCCTCCCGCGCCATGTGGCGCACGGCCAGCCCGCTCGCGCCACCGACCCGGAAGCGCTGGACCACGCCGTCGGGGAAGATCGCCAGCGGCTCGCCGGTCTCGGTGCTGAAGAGCAGGACCAGCCCGACCCAGCGATTGCCCGGCGCGGCGGGGACCTTCACCTTGCGCCGGCGACCGTCGGTTTCGGGAAAGGTGAGAATGTCGGAGTTCAGCCGGAGCGAGCCGACCTTCAGGCTCGGCACGACGCCGCCGACCAGCTTCAGGCAGTACACCGCATCCTCGCGCGCCGTACGCGTCAGCATGTCGGACCGGCGCCCATTCAGCGCGGTGCCTTCGGCCGCGTCGCGATAGGCGGTCGCGAGCGCGTCCATGCACTCGCCCATCGACAGAAGACGCTCCGCGTCCTCGTTGGACAGAACCAGCAAACCACTTCCTCCCAGCGGTGAACGCCATCGGCGCTCCCATCGCGTCTCTTGCACGACTGTTCTATCTTATATAAGACATGAGTGACGACACAAGTCCTCGGGGAGAGAAATGCCGAATAAGAAAAATCCGCCGCCCCCGGCGGAATCCGATCCCTTCGCCTTCTCCTTCGTGCGCATGGCCCCGCGCCCGGCGCGACCGCGCGAGAGCGGGCTGACCATCGTCGCGGACCGCGGCATGGGGCTCGGGCGCGCCACCGACCTCATCGAGTCGGCGGGCGACCATATCGACTTCTTCAAGTTCGGCATGGGCACCTACCGGCTGATGCGGCCGGAGTTCATCCGCCGCAAGGTCGCCCTGCTGAAGGAGGCCGGGATCTCGGTCTTCTTCGCCGGCGACATCACCGAGGCGGCCTTCATGCAGGGCGTCTCGCGGCGTTTCTACGCCGAGGTCAAGGCGTTCGGCGCCGATGCCGTCGAGGTTTCCAGCGCCCAGGTCGCCATGTCGCTCGACGACAAGTGCCGGCTGATCGGCATGGCGCGCGACGCCGGCCTCAAGGTCGTTGCCGAGGCCGGCCAGAAGGGCGCCGAGGACTGGACCAAGAGCATTTCCTACATCGCCCGGCAGATCGAGGCCTATCAGAAGGCCGGCGCCTGGAAGGTGCTGGTGCAGGCCGACGGCATCAGCGAGGACGTCGAGGACAGCCGCTGGGACGTCATCCTCAACATCGCCGCCCGCTTCGACATCAAGGACCTGATCTTCCAGGCCAAGGATGGCGCCGCCCAGAAATGGTACGTCAGCACCCTTGGCAACAGCGTCAATCTCGATGTCGACGACCATCAGGTGATCGAACTCGAACTGGCCCGCCGGGGTATCCGCGGGCGTCACATTTTCGGCCTCGTCGGCAGCCTGGAGAACAACTGACATGTCGCACAACGCAGCAACCGACGACGCCGTCGGTTTCCAGGGTACCGCGCTCGCCGAGAGCATCTCCGCCGTCCTCACCCGCCTCTCGCTCAAGGACATGGGTGCGAAGGCGGTGGAAATGGCGACCAACGACCTGATCGACATGACCGGCCTGTGCGTCGCCGCGCGCAACACCGACTACATCGCCTCGCTGATGGCGGGCTGGGACGGCGAAGGCGAATGCACCGCCATCGGCCATGCCCGCCCGCTCGACGCGGCCGGCGCCGCGCTCATCAACGGCACCGCGACCCATGGCGAGGATTTCGACGACACGCTCGAAGGCGCGCCCATCCGGGTCGGCGCCATGGTGCTGCCGGCGGTACTGGCCGCCACCGAGCGCTTCCACCGTTCCGGCGAGGACGCCCTGCGCGGCATGATCGCCGGCATGGAGATGGTGTGCCGCTTCAACCATGTGGTGCCGGGCGCCATCCACAAGGCCGGCTTCCATCCGGTGGGGATTATCGGGGCGCTCGGTGCGACCGCCGGCGCGGGCGTCGCGCTCGGCCTCGACGCGCGCCAGCTCACCCTCGCCTTCGGCATTTCCGGCAGCTTCGCCTCCGGCATTGGCGAGTTCCTGACCGAGGGCGCCTGGACCAAGCGCATTCATCCGGGTTGGGCCGCCCAGTCCGGCTACCGCGCCGCGCTGCTCGGCCGTTCCGGCTATTTCGGGCCGCGCACCGTCTTCGAGGGCGCCCGCAACATCTTCAAGGTGTTCGGCCGCGACGCCAAGCCGAATTACGAGCCGCTGCTCAAGGGGCTCGGCGAGGAATGGCTGATGGAGAAGATCGCCTTCAAGCCCTATGCCTGCGGAACGATGATCCATCCCTTCATCGACTGCATGATCCGCTTCCGCGAGGAAGGCATCGCGCCCGAGCGCATCGTCTCCATCGAGTGCGAGACCGGCGAAGGGCTGGTCGACCGGCTGTGGGAGCCGCTGGCGGTGAAGCACCGCCCGCCTTCCGGCTATGCCGCGAAGTTCAGCATGCCCTTCTGCATGGCGGTCGGCTATTTCGACGGCGATGCCGGGCTGGAGCAGTTCACCGACGCCAAGGCGAAGGACGAGCGCATTCTCGCTCTCGCGGGCAAGATCCGCTACGTCATCGATCCCAACAACGAGTACCCGCGCAATTACAGCGGCCACATCAAGGTCACGCTGGACGATGGCCGCGTCGTCGAATACCGCCAGCCGCATTTCCGTGGTGGCGCCCGCGAGCCGCTGACCCGCGACGAACTCGTCGCCAAGGCGCGCGGCAACGTCGCCTATGGCGGGCTCCCGCCGCAATTCGCCGACGATCTCCTGCGCTTCTGCCTCGACCTGCCGGAATGCCCCGACATGGGCATGCTCGGCCGGTTCCGGGTCTGACGCCTGCGCGCCCATGCGCGTCCGCAAGATCGAAGGAGGATGCTATGACACCACCGTCACGCCGAATCTGACGACATGGAAATTGCGGACGTCGCATGAACCAGCCTGCCTCGCCCACCCGCCAGCCACCCGGTCTCCTGCCGGAGTCGATGCCGCTCTATGCGCAGATCAGGAATCTGCTCATCGCGCGCGTCATCAAGGGCGAGTGGGGACCGGGCGAGCTGCTTCCGAGCGAGATGCGGCTGGCGGCCGAGTACAGCGTGCATCAGGGCACGGTCCGCAAGGCGCTCGACGAGATGGCGGCGCAGAACATCCTGGTGCGGCAGCAGGGCAAGGGCACCTTCGTCAATGCCTCGTCGATGCGGCACAGCACCTATCATTTCTTCCGCGTTCTGCCGAAGGCCGGCGAGACGATGGAACCGCCGGCCACCGCCTTCGTTTCGATCGAGACGGCGGCCGCCACCGATGAGGAACATGCGCGGCTGAAGATGCCGGCCGACCAGCGCGAAGTGGTGCGCTCGGTGCGGCTGCGCAGCTTCGGCGGCGTGCCCAAGATCGTCGAGCGGGTGGCCCAGCCGTCCTATCTGTTCCCGGGGCTGGCGGACCTCTACCGCGAGCTTCTGCCGGAGACGACCTATGGCATCATCGAACGCCGCTACCGCGTGCTGGTGGTCAAGGTCATGGAGCGGCTGACGGCTATCCCCGCTTCCGGCAAGGACAGCGCGCTGCTGAATGTTGCGGCCGGTACGCCGGTTCTGGAGGTCGACCGTATCGCCGAGGCTATCGACGGCCAGTATGTCGAGTGGCGCGTGAGCCGCTGCCTGACCGACGCTCACGAATATGTCGTCGAACTGACCTGACGTTCGAGGCCGGACGAGTTGATCCGCGCGCTAATCTACGTCTTATATAAGATATAAATCGCGGCAAACGCGATGCACTCACAAAAGCCAAGGGAGAGACGCATGCCTTCGAAGATCGCATTGGGGTTCGCCGCAGCCCTCGCCGTGCTTGCCGCGGGAAGCGCCACCGCGCAGACCAACAAGTACGACTACCCCGTCACGACCGTCACGCTCACGACCCATTCGAAGCCCGGCTCGGGCTCCGACCTCTTCCTGCGCAAGCTCAGCAAGGCGCTGAGCGAGGAGATGGGCATCAATTTCGTCGTCGACTACTGGGCCGGCGGCAGCGGTGCCAAGGCCATGGCGCAGCTTGCCAAGGCGAAGCCGGACGGCTCCGTCTTCTACGCGACGACACCGACGCACGTCACGACGTCGCTGCTAAGCGCGCCGCCCGTCACCTACAAGGATATCGACTACGCGGTGAACGTGTTCTTCGACCCGGAGATCATCTACGCGCTGTCCAGCAGCCCCTTCAACACGATGAAGGACGCCGTGGAATGGTCGAAGGCCAATCCCGGCAAGGCCCGCTGGGGCGGTTCCACCGCCGGCTCGCTGGAGCGCCAGATCCTCGAGCGGATCAACAGCGCCAGCGACGCCAAGGCGACGGTCATCCCGCAGGATGATGGCGCCGCGCTGCTGATCAACGTGCTCGGCGGCAGCGTCGATCTCGGCGTCGGCGAGTTGCAGGAACTCAACAGCTACATCGAGGCCGGCAAGGTGAAGGTGCTCGGCGTCTATTACCCCGACCGCCTCGCGGCGCTGCCGAACGCGGCGACGATCCAGGAGCAGGGTCTCGACAAGGACGTGATCCGCAAGTTCCGTGGCCTCGCGGCGCCCAAGGGCGTGCCGCCCGCGACCATCGCCAAGCTGGAGAAGGCCGTGCAGGCCATCCTCGCCAATCCTGAATTCCAGAAGGAATACAAGGCGGACGCTCTGGTGGCCGGCTATATGAGCCAGGCCGACTACCGGGTGTTCATGGCGAACTTCGTCAAGGAGCAGGAAGGCTTCCTGAAGCAGTTCGGCGTCACGCAGAACTGAGCGCGAAACCGTTTCCCGGCGGCTCCGACAGGACCGCCGGGCAAAGGGCCCCGGAAAACGCCAACCCGACGGCGTAGCCGGTCCGCATGTCGGGCGCGGCATCGTCGGGAACCAGAAGCAAATCGCGGATTGGCGCCGGCTGCCGACAAGGTAGCCGGCCGCAGGCGTTTCAACGCACCGCACCGCATCGCGGAACGCGCAACATGGCGCAAGAATGGCCGATGACGTCAAGTATCGGCATACATTCGTATGACAATTTCAAATCAATATTCAATTTATCAAAGATAATATCGCACTATCTTGTCTGAAGGCAGTGCACATTATCGATAAATTACCCCGCGTAAAAATCACACCTCTCACGTCATTGCCGAGTTTATTATTAGAACAGGCAATTATCTCTCCTAGAGATGCGTCGACCATCAATCAATCCGATTGAGTGGCGTGTACAGAGATCAACATCATGTTCGCAATAAGAGAGACGCCATCTTCTGCACCCGTGCCGCAGAGAGTCCGGCCGCAGCGCGAAACGCCCGGCGAGACCCCGTCCCCCGGGCTGCTTTCACTGGCTACGGCGGTTCCCGAGCATGTGCTCCATCAACCGGACGTCGCCGCGACCATGCATCGGTTCTTCTCCGAGATCTTCAGCCGATCCGAAACCATGGCCGGCATCTTCGCCAGCACCGGCATTCGCAAACGCCATGCGGCCCGGCCGCTCGACTGGTATCTCGAGCCTCGCGGCTGGTCGGAGCGTACGGCGGTCTACATGGAGGCCGGCGGAGATCTTTTCGTCGAGGTCGCGAACCGGGCGCTCACCCTCGCCGGCTGTTCGGCCGGGGATGTCGACAGCGTCGTCTTCGTCTCCAGCAGCGGGATCGCGACGCCGAGCCTCGACGCCGTTGTCCACTCCCGCATGGGTTTCCGCGCCGATATCGAGCGCGTGCCGGTGTTCGGCCTTGGCTGTGCCGGCGGCGTCACCGGGCTCGCCATCGCCTCCCGGCTCGCGCAGGCGCGCCCGGGATCGACGGTGCTGATGGTGACGGTCGAACTGAGCTCGCTCGCCTTTCGTCTCGACCGGCCCGACAAGGCGCATCTGATCTCCACCGCCCTCTTCGGCGACGGCGCCGCCGCCTGCGTGCTGCGCACCGGCGAGCGGGGGATCGCCCTCGTCGAGGGAGCCGGCGAGCACCTGTGGCCCGATACGCTGGGCATCATGGGCTGGAGCATCGATCCCGTCGGCTTCGGGGTCATTCTGGAACCCAATGTCCCCTCTTTCGCGGCGACCAACCTGAAGCCCGCCGTGACCGGCATTCTCGGCCGCATGGGTCTCGCTCCGGAGGATGTCGGCCGTTTCGTCTGCCATCCCGGCGGCACCAAGGTCGTCGCCGCGATCGAGCGCGCCTTCGGCCTCGACCAGGGCTCGCTCGACCATGAGCGCGGCGTGCTGGCCGATTTCGGCAACATGTCGGCGCCGACGGTGCTGTTCATCCTTGAGCGGGCGATCGCCCACGGCCTGCCGGAGCGTGCCGCGCTGGTGACGATGGGGCCGGGGTTCACCGCCTCCTGCCTCTCCCTCGCGCAGGCGGCCTGAGCGGAGACGGGCGATGGAGGTCATCCTCATTCTCGGCCTCGTCACGGCGCAGCGCCTCGGCGAACTCGTGCTGTCGGCGCACAACACCGCGCGCCTGCTTGCGGAGGGCGCGCGGGAAGCCGCCTTCGAGCATTACCGCTACATGGTGGCGCTGCACGCGCTCTGGCTCGCCGGCCTGTGGTGGCTGGCGCCGGGGCGGCCGGTGAGCCTTGCGCTGCTGGTCGCCTATATCCTGCTGCAGGGCCTGCGGTTCTGGGTGCTCGCATCTCTGGGTAGGCGCTGGACCACCCGCATCATCGTGCTGCCGCAGGCCCCTCTGGTCCGGCGAGGCCCCTACCGCTTCCTGTCGCACCCGAACTATGTCGTGGTCGCCGGCGAGATCGCCGTGCTGCCGCTGATGTTCGGGCTCGTCGGCTATGCCGTCGTCTTCTCCGTGCTGAACGCGATCCTGCTCTACGTGCGCATCCGCGCCGAGAATGCCGCGCTCGGCATCGGCGCAACCCCGCTGCCGGAATGAGGTCGGCGGGCGCCCCCGGCTAGGTCCGGTGCGTGTGGACGATCAGGTCGATGAGCGCCGCCGCCACGCGGCTGGGCGCGCGGCTGCGATGATGCAGCAGGTGGAATTCACGTTCCGGTAGCCGGAAGCGCACCTGCCGCAACAGCCCGGCTTCCAGGCTCGGCGCGGCCACGGAGGCGGACAGCGCCGTTGCGCCCATTCCTGCCTCCACCGCCGCGCGCACCGCCTCGTTGGAGGGCAGCTCCATGACGATACGCAGCCCGGCACCGGCCCGGCAATGGGGGCGCATGGCCTCCTCGAACACCGAGCGCGTGCCCGACCCCGGCTCGCGCAGCACCCATTCGCTTTCCAGCAATTCGGCGGGCGCGATCTCGTCGCGGTCGGCCCAGGGATGGCTCGGGTGCACGAGCACGATGAGCTGGTCACGCGCTACCGGAATGTCGGTGAAGTGGTCATTGTCGACGGCGGCCTCGACGAAGCCAAGTTCCGCCGTTCCGCTCTCGACAGCCGCCGCAACCTGGGTGGTGTTGCCCACCGTGAGGCGGATCTCGATGCCCGGATGGGCGCGGCGGAAGTCCACGAGATAGCGCGGCAGCCAATAGCTGGCGATGGTGTGGCTCGCCTGCACCGACAAGGTGCCGCGCACCAGCGTACCGAACTCGGCGAGGGTCAGCTCGGCCCGTTCGGCGCGGGCGAGAACCGCACGGGCCTCGGCCAGAAAGGCGGTCCCCGCCTCCGTCAGCTCGATATTGCGGCCGATGCGGTTGAACAGCCGGGTGTTGTGCTGTCCTTCGAGCGCGGCGATGGCGTGGCTCGCCGCCGATTGGGCGAGATTGAGCGCACGCGCCGCCTGGGTGACGTGCTGCCGTTCGGCCACGGCCACGAAGATGCGAAGTTGGTCGAGAGTCATGTCGCCGTCTGATCTTTGCGCGCGATCATAGCGCGCCGACCGATCTATGCGGAAGATATATGCGCGGTCTCATCCCCGCCGGAACCGTCCTGCCGCCGGCATTCGCGAAACAGTCGCACCGTGCAGGTCGCGCAGATGTCGCGATCGAGATGCTGATAGATGACGGAAATGGCGGTGGTTTTGGACTCGAAGACGTGTCCCGCGCCCAGCCGCTCGTCGAATCCGGTCCGTCTCCACATCTCCCGCACCGATCCCCGGGGGCGGTGGAAATAGAGATCCCCGCCCCCCGCCCGCCGCATCGCCAGTTCGTGCTCCAGCACCTCGGCGCCGGCCAGGTCGATGAAGTTCATGCTCTTGACCATGGCCAGCATGTGCTTCTGGCCTGACCCGGCGCGCAGGGCCTGCAGGCGGCGCATCACATTGCCGGCGGCGCCGAAATAGATCGAACCCTCGATACGCACGAGCCTGAGCTGCGGGCACTCGGCGGGCGAGCCCGGCAACTCCTCGATGGGGACGAAGGTGTGCGCCGGCGAGCGCGGATCGGGCAGCAGGGTACGCACGGCCGGGTGGGCCGTGCGCCGAAGATAGACGGCCAGCGACAGGCCGCCACCGATCAGGATCGCGTCCTGGAAGGGCAGGACGAGGATGCCGGCCAGCGTGACCAGCGCCACCACGAACTCCGCCCGGCTCACCCGCAACAGATGCTCGAAGCGGCGCAGGTCGATGAGGCCGTAGGCGATGTAGATCAGCAGCGCCGCGATCGCCGGCATGGGCAGGCGCTCCAGCACCGGCCGGGTCGCGAAGACCAGCCCCACCAGGAACACCGCCGAGAGCACCGCCGCCATCGGCGTGCGCGCGCCCGCCAGATAGTTCGGCAGCGACCGGTTCAGCGAGCCGCAGGACACATAGGAGGAGAAGAAGCAGCCGACGACATTCGACAGTCCCTGGCCGATGAACTCACGGTCGACGTCGACATGGTCCCCCGACCGGCGCGCCAGCGCCTTGGCGATCGACACCGACTGGCCGAGGGCCACGATGGACAGCGCCCCGGCGATCGACACCAGTTCCGGCAGCCGGTCGATCGGAATCAGCGGCAGCGAGAGCGGCGGCAGTACCGAGGGAAGCGCACCGACCCGCGCGACTTCGGGCATGCCGGGCAGGGTCACGATCAGTTCGCTGGCACCATAGCCGGCGAGGATGCCGATCAGCATGAAAGGCAGCTTGCCCGAGATCCGCCTCCCGACGAGGGTGACGGCGAGCGTCAGGGCGGCGATGGCCAGTGCGCTCGGATTGGTCGCACCGATGCCGTGCGCGATGGCGGAGATCGTGCCCGCGACCCCGTGCCGTTCGCTGAGCGAGAGGCCCAGCGCGTCGGGAAGCGCGTAGAGGCCGATCAGGATCGCGGCGCCGCTGATGAAGCCGGTGAGCACGGCGGGAGCGATGAAGTCCGTCACCCAGCCCAGCCGGAAGGCACCGAGCGTCAGCTGCATGACGCCGACAAGGCCGGTCACCGCCAGCGCGAGCGCAATGAATTCCGGACTCCCCGGAGCCGCCAGCGGCGCGAGGGCGGCGAGCAGCGCCAGCGAATTCGCGTTGGTCGGGCCGGACACCACGTGCCGGCTCGAACCGAACAGGGCGGCGATGATGCAGGGCACGATCGCCGTGTAGATCCCGTATTCGGGCGGGAGCCCCGCCAGCATGGCGAAGGCGATGCTCTGGGGCAGCGACAATACCGCTCCCAGAAGCCCGGCAAGCGCATCGGCCGGCAATGTCTTTGGCGACAGCAGCGACGCCAGGTGAGCTCGGATCATGACCGCCCGTAATAGAGCATCACCGTGTGCCGGGCATCGGCGAAAAACAGCCAGCGTTCGACCAGCAGCCCGGCGAGCTGCGCGGCCGCCGCGATCAGCGAGGCGACGACCGCCACGCCCGCATGCGGGAGCAAAGCGAGCGCCAGCAGTATCGACGGCAGCAGAAAGGCCAGAAGCTGCGCGACGAGGCGCAGCCGGTCCCGATGCTTGCGGGCGACGCGGAACCCCATCTCCTTCAGAAGATAGTTTTCCTCCGTATGCGGCCATTCGACGGTACGCACCGAGCCACACTCAAGTCCGGTGGCCGAGTTCACCGTGGCCGGAAGCCCGGCCGCGTCGTCATGGCGCCAGGTGGCGCGCTTCCACCCCCACCCGGCGAGGGTGACGGCGATGGCGGCAAGGCTCCAGCCGCTGCCCGCCTGACCGAAGAATTGCAGCACGGCGTTCAGCAGGGTCAGCCCGCTCATGGCGGCGAAGAGAAGATAGGCCGGCAGCGTGAAGCGGCTGTGCCATTGGGCGACCGGCTTGAGCGAGCCGTAGATCATCGCCGTGCAGCCGATGGTGACAACCGCGCTCGCCGCCGCAAGGCCGCCGATGACGCTCACCCATCCATCGGTGCGGCCGAGCACCACCCAGCCGAAGCCGAGCAGGACGGCGGGCACGAAGGTGGCGACGGCGCACACGCCCTCCCGCGACAGCCAGGAGGTTCGCCATTGCGAGAAGGCGCGCCAGGCGCGTTCCGGCCGCCCGAGATGCCCGGTCGAGGAGAGCAGGCCGGCGCCGATGAGCGCCATCGCCAGCCCGATGCCGACGAGGCCGAGCCCGATATCGGGTGGCGCCACGCCAGACAGCGCCATCAGGCCGAGCAGCGCCAGCAGGCCGTAGCCCGCTCCGGTGGCGGTGGTAAAGAAGATGACGGAATAAGCGGGGTGCATGTGATCTATCGCGACAGAAGGCGGTCGACCCAGCCGAGGAAGCCGCCTTCCGCGGCCGCATTCTCAAGCGGGCGGGCGGCGATCGACGGCGCGCGGTCGGTGCGGGCGCGGGGCGGCAGGTAGCGGTTGACGGGCGCGTAGCCGAGTTCGGGCATCAGCGCGACGCCGCCGCGGTCCTCGACCAGTCGCGAGACCGGCGAGGCGGGATCGGCAAGGTCGCCGAAATGGCGGGCCCCGGTGGGGCACGCGGCGACGCAGGCGGGCACGCGATCTTCCTCGCGCAGGTTCTCGTTGTAGATGCGGTCGACGCAAAGCGTGCATTTCTTCATCACGCCGACATCGACGTCGAACTCGCGCGCGCCATAGGGGCAGGCCCAGCTGCACAGCTTGCAGCCGATGCATTTGTCCTCGTCGACCAGCACGATGCCGTCGGAGACGCGCTTGTAGGAGGCGCCGGTCGGGCAGACGCTGACACAGGCCGGCTCCGCGCAATGCAGGCAGGAACGCGGGAAGTGCACCGTCCGGCTTCCCTGCGCGGTCTCGTGCTCATAGGTGTGCACGCGGTTGAACCAGACCCCGTCGGCGCCCCCGCCATAGGGTTGCAGGTCGGTCAGCGGAGCCATGTGGCCGCCTGTGTTCCACTCCTTGCAGGAGGTCACGCAGGCCTGGCAGCCGACGCAAGTGTCGAGATCGATGACGAGGCCGAGGCTCTTCTCGGTCGTCGCGGGAATACAGGTCATCGCGCGAACACCTTCCTGAACTGGCGGCCGAAGCTGCTCTTCTCCGGTGCCGGCGGCATTCCCGGCGGTAGCGGCAGCGCGGCGAAGCGCGGCTCGGTCTGGGCGGCCTCGCCCTCGGCGCACCGGGTGATGCGCACGCGCAGGTCGAACCACGCGGCCTGTCCGGTGACAGGATCGGAATTGGAGTAGCGCTTGCCGCTGGCATCGGCGGGCAGCAGATCGCCGATGGCGTGGTTGAGCAGGAAGCCCCGATTGCTCTCGGCGGCATCATCCTTCAACGCCCAGGAGCCACGGCGCTTGCCGATGGCGTTCCAGGTCCACACCGTGTTGCGCTCGACGCCCTCGACCAGACGGACCTGACCCTTGACGCGCCCGTTGACGCTTTCGATCCAGACCCAGTCGTCATCGGCGAGGCCAAGCTCGGCGCCGAGGTCGCGGTGGACGAAGAGCCGGTTCTGGCTGGTGATCTGGCGCAGCCACGCGTTCTGCGAGCCCCAGGAATGGTACATGTGCATGGGCCGCTGGGTCAGTGCGTGCAGCGGGTAGCGCGCCGTGTCGATCAGCGTTTCCTCGAAGGGCGGATACCAGTAGGGCAGCGGGTCCATATGCGCCTCGATGCGCGCCCGCTCGCTCTCGGGCGGCTGCACCGCGCCGTGCCCGCGCGCGGCGAGGCGGAAGCGCTGCAACGGCTCGGAATAGAGCTGGAAAACCACCGGCTCGACCTTGGGGACGAACCCCATCGTCTGGGCGAACGCCAGGTAGGAGCGGTTGGCCATCTTGTAATAGCGCTGGTCGACATCGAGCGTGTGGTGCCAGAAGCCGCCATTGGCGATGTAGCGGTCGAGCTGGGACGGGTTGCTGGCGCCGCGCCCGAACGTGTCCCCCGCGCTGCCGCGCCAGCCGGCGAGCGGGCCGATGCCGGGCGTGCGCTCATGGTTGACGATGTAGTCGGCATAGTCGCGATAGGCCGGCGAGCCGTCCTCCTTGACGAAGCCGGGAAGCCCCAGCCGGGCCCCAAGCTCGATCAGCACGCTCTGGAAAGGGCGCACGTCGCGGTCGGGCTGCACGACCGGATGGCGGATGGCATCGCCCGGCCCGTCGGCATGGCTGATCGGGCGGTCGAGCAGGCTGATGCAGTCGTGCCGCTCCAGATAGGTCGTATCCGGCAGGACGAGGTCGGCGAACGGCACGGTCTCGGAGAAATAGGCGTCCGAATAGATGATGAAGGGGATGCGGTAATTCCCCTCGCCATCCGTGTCGGTCAGCATGGTCATGGTCTCGGCGGTATTCATCGACGAGTTCCAGGCCATGTTGGCCATGTACATCATCAGCGTGTCGATGGGGTACGGGTCGCCCTTCCATGCGTTGCGGATGACGGTGTGCATCATGCCGTGGGAAGCGAGCGGGGCCTCCCAGGAATAGGCCTTGTCGATGCGAATGGGGCGGCCCGCCTCGTCGACCAGCAGGTCTTCGGGCGCGGTGACGAAGCCGAGCGGCATGCCGGCCAGCGGCGTCATCGGCTTGCCGCCATCCTTGCCGGCCGGCTTCGGCCCGGGAGGCGCCGATTTGGGGAAGGGAGGCTTGAACCGCCAGCCGCCCGGCACATCCACCGTACCGAGCAGCACCTGCAAGAGATGAATGGCGCGGCAGGTCTGGAAGCCGTTGGAATGGGCAGAAATGCCGCGCATCGCATGCATCGCCACCGGCCGGCCGCGCATGGTGGCGTGGTGGCGGCCGGCGGTGTCGGTCCAGGGAACCGGCAGTTCGAACGCCTCCTCGAAGGCGACATGGGCCAGTTCGGCCGCGATGCGGCATATGTCCTGCGCCGGCAGGCCGCAGCGCTCGGCCACAGCCTCGGGCGCATAGGACGGGTCGAGATAGCGCTCGGCGAGAAGCTGGAAGACCGGAACGCAGGGCGTGCCGTCGATCTCGAACGCGCCGGTGAGCGCCGGTACCAATTGCGGATCGTCGAGCGGCACCGGGACGCCTCGCTCCCGGTCCCAGGCGAGCGGCCGGCCCTGCTCGTCGCGCAGGAACAGGCCGTCCTGCGCATCGCCGGGCTTCTTGACGACGAGGACCGGCGCGTTGGTGAAACGCACGAGATAGTCGATGTCCACGCGTCCCGCGCGCAGCAGCTCGTGGATAATCGCGAGGACGAACAGGCCGTCGGTGCCGGGCCGGATGCCGACCCATTCATCGGCAATGGCGTTGTAGCCGGTACGGCAGGGATTGACCGAGACGAACTTGGCGCCGCGCGCCTTCAGCCGGCCCAGCCCGATCTTGATGGGATTGGAATCATGATCCTCGGCGACGCCGAACAGCATGAAATATTTGGCGTTCTCCCAATCCGGCTCGCCGAACTCCCAGAAGGCGCCGCCCACCGTGTAGAGCCCGGCGGTGGCCATGTTCACCGAGCAGAAGCCGCCATGGGCGGCGAAATTCGGGGTACCGAACTTGGACGCCCACCAGCCCGTCAGCGACTGCGACTGGTCGCGGCCGGTGAAAAAGGCGAGCTTCTTGGGATCGGTGCGGCGAATATGGCCGAGGCGCTCGGTCGCGATGGACAGCGCCTCCTCCCATTCGATCTCGCGGAACTGGCCGGAGCCGCGCGGGCCGGTGCGCAGCAGCGGCTTGCGCAGCCGCGCCGGGCTGTAATGCTGCATGATGCCGGCGCTGCCCTTGCCGCACAGCACGCCGCGATTGACCGGATGGTCCTTGTTTCCGTTGATGTAGCGGATCTCGCCGTCGCGCACATGCACCTCGATGCCGCAACGGCAGGCGCACATGTAGCAGGTGGTCTTGGCGACGCTGTCGCCGATGACCGGCGACGTCTCGACGCCGTCGCCTTCATCGGGCGCATGGGGAGAGCGGAGAGATTGCTGGGAGGGGGCGGAGTTGGCGCCGCGAACAGGGTGCTGGCTCATGGGAGAACTGTGAGCCCCAGTCTTTCATTGGTCTAATATGTGATTTAGATCGCATTGATCGCGATTTTAGATCGGTCGATAGGCATAGGCAGTCTGCCGTCGATTCATCCCCGCCCCCGCACGCTGCGCGCGGTCTACTGGCCCATGTGCCAACCGCCGTTCAGATGGATGGTCTGCCCGGTGATGAAGCGCCCCGAAGGCCCGGTCAGGAAACGCACGAGACCGGCAAGTTCCGCCGGTTCGCCGGGCCGGCCGAGCGGGATCGGGCGCTGGCGGAAATGCTCGGGAAGCTCGCCCTTGCGCTCGGTGTCCATCTGCGCCGGCGAGATGCAGTTGACGGTGATGCGCTCGGCGGCGAGATCGGCGGCAAGCGCGCGGGTCAGCCCCACGACGCCGGCCTTGGCGGCGGAGACATGGGCGCGATGGCGCACCCCGACATGGGCGGCAACCCCGCCAATATGGACGATGCTCGCCGCCTCGCTGCGCCGGAGCAGGGGCAGCGCCGCCTGATCGCAGAGGAAGGCGCTGTCGAGGATGCTGCCGAGTATGCGGCGCCAGTCGGCATAGGAGATGGTGTCGAACGGTCCGTCGGCGCGTTCCGCCGCATTGTGGACGAGGATGTCGAGCCCGCCGAAGCGGGTCTCCACCTCGTCGAACAGCCCCCGCACCGCGTCGGGATCGGTCAGGTCGGCGAAATGGGCGAAGGCGGCCTCCGATCCGCCACCATTGGCGGCGCGGCAGAGCTCGACGGTCTGATTGGCGGCCTCCACCGAGGAGCGGGCATGCACCACAACCCGGGCACCGCCCTGCGCCAGCGCTACGGCGATGGCGCGGCCGATATTGCGCGCCGCGCCCGTCACCAGGGCGACGCGGCCTGCCAGTTCGCGAGTGTCCGTCATGTGTTCCATCCCTTTTGTCCCGCCGGCTGATCCGGCTTCATGGCGTCGATCAGGAAGGCGGCGAGTTCCGCCGGTCGCTCCTGCATGATCCAGTGGCCGCATCCCGGCAGTTCCGCCGTCATGGCGCTGCGGGCGGCGGCCTCCACCGCGCGGCGGCGATCGGCGAGACGCCCGCCGACGGTGGGGTCCTGCGTGCCCCAGATCGCGGCGACCCGCGCATCGAGTTCCGGCAGAAGGGCGAGCGCCGTCCGGCTTCGCGAGAAATCGCGGCTGACGAGGCCGGGGCGCCGGCTCGTGTTGCGCTGCTGGATCTCCACCGCCAGCGCATCGACGCGGGTGGCGTCGGCAATCATGAAGGCGCGCAGATTGTGCGCGGCGACCTCCCGGCGCTCGTCCTCGCTCATGTCCGGGCGGCGGCCGCGCAGGTCGACCGGATCGCGCTCCGCCCCCAGCCCTCCGCCGGCGACCAGCGCCAGCGTGCCGACGCGCCCGTCGAGCCGCTTCGCAAGATGCGTGGCGACCAGCCCGCCGAAGGAGAAGCCCGCAAGGTCGAGGCGGGACCCGGAAGGCAACAGCGCATCCAGCCCCGCTGCGAGCTGCTCGGCCAGCCGTCCGGGAGTCGTGCCGACCGGAATCGGCGCCGAGCCGCCGAAGCCGGGCATGTCCGGGATCATCAGCTGGAAATGCGGCTCCAGAAGCGCGACCACCGGCAGCCAGTGCAGCCAGCTGCCGAAGCCGCCATGCAGCAGAACCAGAGGTGGGCCGTGACCGAAGCGGCGCCACACGATCTCCTCGCCGGCGGTTCCGGTGAGGCTGCGTGTTGCGCGTGCGTCGGCGATGTCGATGAAAGCGGCGGCTTCCGGCGGCGTCACGGCTGTACGCGCCCCTCCACGATGATCGCGCCGTCGGCACCACGCGCCCAGAGACGGAACCCCTCGCCGTCCGGCGCGCCCTCGAGATGGATCGCCATGCCGGCGAAGGTCGGCCGCATCGCCCGGAAGCTGAACCCGCCGATGCGCGTGGCGGGCTTCTCCCGCATGAAGGCGTCGAGCAGCAGCGTCGCGGTCAACTGGCCGTGGACGACCAGCCCGGGATAGCCCTCCACCTGCCGCGCATACGGGTCGTCATAATGAATCCGGTGGGCGTTGAAGGTGACGGCGGAATAGCGGAACAGCATACGCGTGTCCGGCGTGACGGCATGCGACCAGAGCGCGCCCTCGGGCGCCGGCTGGGGCGGCGGCGGCGGCTCGTCCGGCGCGGGGGCGTCGCGGTAGACCAGCGTCTGCTTCTCGGAGAGCAGCAGCATGCCGCCCGCCAGATAGGCGTGCTCGACGGTGACGAAGGCCAGCGCGCCGGTCCGCCCCTGCTTGATGTTCGCGCCGGCGATGCGCGAGCGCTTCTCCACCAGATCGCCGACGCACAGCGGGCGATGATAGGTCATCTCGCTCGCCGCCCACATGCGCCGGGGCAGCTCGATCGGCGGCAGGAAGCCACCGCGCTCGGGGTGCCCGTCCTCGCCGAGGCGCGACTGCGGGGCCAGCGGCTGGAAATAGAGCCAGTGCGCGGTCGGCGGCAGCGCGGCGCCCTCTTCTGCCGGTCGCGGGTCGTCGAGCGCCGCGCGAAGCCCGGAGAGCGGCCAGCCATCCAGCCGCGCCGTGGCGGTCTCGGTCCGGCCGATCCACGCGTCGAGTCCCTGCATTTTGCCCTCCGATTTATCGTAGTTGTCATTGCAACAACTATTGGCGCACCTTAGAATGGGCGTCAATGCCGAACACGGTGCCAAGGAGGAAAGCAATGGTGAAGATCGACGTCAAAACGGAGATCACCGGCAATGTCTGGAAGATCGAGAAGGCCGTCGGCGACACGGTGGGCGAGGACGACACCATCCTGATCCTGGAATCGATGAAGATGGAAATTCCGGTCATGGCGCCGGAAGAAGGCACCATCGTCGAAATCCTCGTCGCGGAAGGCGACACGGTGACTGAAGGCACCGTCGTCGCCCGTATCGAGGTCTGACCGCGATGAGGAAGGTTCTTGTCGCCAACCGGGGCGAGATCGCCTGCCGCATCTTTCGCTCGTGCCGGGCGCTCGGCCTGTCCAGCGTGGCCGTCTATTCCGAGGCGGACGCGTCGAGCGCGCATATGCAGGCCGCCGACGAGGCGGTCGCCATCGGGCCGGCGGCGGCGCGCGAGAGCTATCTGCGCGTCGACAAGGTGCTGGAAGCGGCACGCGCAACGGGCGCGGACGCGATCCACCCGGGCTATGGGTTTCTTTCCGAGAACAGCGGCTTCGCGCAGAGCGTCATCGATGCCGGCCTGACCTGGATCGGTCCGGCCCCGCTGACGATTCAGCAGATGGGCGACAAGCAGCGCGCCCGGCAGATCGCTGAGGATGCCGGCGTCCCCGTGGTTCCCGGCAGCCGCCGCTTCGAGCCCGGCGATCTCGACGGGCTGGCCGCAGCGGCGGAGGCCGTGGGCTATCCCTTGCTGGTGAAGGCCGCCGGCGGCGGCGGTGGCATCGGCATGCGCCGCGTCGATGGTCCCGAGAAGCTCGAGGACGTGGTCGTCGCCACGCAGTCGATGGCGCAGAAGTCCTTCGGCAACGGGGCGGTGTTTCTCGAACGCTTCGTGCCCAAGGCGCGGCATATCGAAATACAGGTGTTCGGGTTCGGCGACGGCCGGGCGATCCATCTTTTCGAGCGCGACTGCTCGCTGCAGCGCCGCTTCCAGAAGGTGATCGAGGAAGCGCGCGCGCCGGGCCTGCCGCCCGAGGTCGCCCGGCGCATGGCGGAGGCGGCGGTGACGCTGTGCCAGACGACCCGCTACAGCGGCGCCGGCACCGTCGAGTTCATCGTCGACGCTCTCAGCTTCGAGTTCTTCTTCCTGGAGATGAACACCCGCATTCAGGTCGAGCATCCGGTGACCGAGATGATCACCGGGAGCGATCTCGTCTCGATGCAGATCGAACTCGCCCGGGGGACGCTGCCCGCCCTCGCGCAAGAGAGCATCGTCGCCAACGGCCATGCCATCGAGTGCCGCCTCTATGCGGAGGATCCGGCCAAGATGTTCATGCCGTCGCCGGGGCCGCTCACCGTATTCCGGCCGCCGACGGACATGGTGCATGTGCGCATCGACAGCGGCTATCGCGAGGGCGACGCGGTGACGCCGTTCTACGATCCGATGATCGCCAAGGTGGTCGCCTGGGGCGACACCCGCGCGGCCGCCCGGCAGCGGGCGACGGAGGCGCTGCGGGCGTTTCGCATTGACGGAATCCGCAACAACCTTCATTTCCTGCTGGCCTGTCTGGCGGATGAGGACTTCGTGGCCGGCGACGTGCATACGGGCTTCATCGACGCCCACCGTTCGCGGCTTCTCGCCGCCTGAGGCGGGTGGACGGCTCGTATCAATGGAGAGGGCAGTTGGCAGGCAAGCTGGCGATAGCGGCAAACGACACGGATGATTTCCTCGCCGATCTGAGGCGTCTTGGATTTACGGAATCCGAGGGGAAGATCTACGTCCAGCTGCTGCGCATGCCGCCGTCGACCGCCTACGAAATCTCCAAGGGAGCGAACGTCCCCCGCCCCAACACCTACCACTCGCTGGAGGCACTGGCGCAGCGCGGCGCCGTGCTCCCGGTCAGCGAGAACCCGGTGCGCTACGTGGCATCGCCGCCGCGCGACTTCCTGGCGGCGCTGTCGAACCAGACCCGCACGCTCTGCACGGATCTGGCCGAGCGCCTGGAGGCGTTGTCGCCCTCGGCCGACGACCAGTATGTCTGGACACTGCACGGCGAGGTCAGCGTCCACAGCAAGATCGATGCCCTGATAGAGGGAAGCCGCACCTCGATCTGGATCAAGGCGAGCGACTCGGTGCTGCGCCGCCACACCGAGGTTCTGCGCAAGGCGGCCGAGCGCGGGATCGACATCTTCATCGTGATGTTCGGGCCGAATGCGGACGAGTTCCGCTTCGGCCCCACCTGCCGCGTCTACATCCACGAGGGCAACGGCGTGCGCATGGGCACGACGGACAACCTGTTCACGCTGTCCATCGACCATGTCGAGACGCTGACGGCGGCGGTGGAGGCGGAAGTCGTCGCCTCCCACACGCGCAACCGGCCGATCGTCAATCTCGCGGAATCGCTGGTTCGCCACGACTATTACATGGCCGAGATCTTCGCCCGCTTCGGCGCGCAGATCGACGAGGCGTTCGGCCCCTATCTCCGGGATCTGCGGCTCGCCTGCTTTTCGCCGGAACAGGCCGCATCCTTCAAGAAGCGCACCGGGCTCGCCTGAGGCCGGCGCCGGCAGCCCGGCGCCCGAGGGCGCCGGGCCGTATGGGCCAGAGCGCGGGCGGTCAGCCCGTCACCGCCCTCAGGCGCCGTTCCAGATGCCCGACCCCGGCCAGCGCCTTCGCCGCCGCCGGAATCTCGTCGAACACCGGCACGCCGATGGCGCGCGCCTTCTCGCGGTAATGACGGCGGCGGTCGTCGAGCGCGGCAGAGCCGTCCGTGCGCAAAGCGAGGGCGAGATGCGCCCCGCCCGGCCATTTCGCCCGCGTGTGCTCGATGACGGTGAACAGGTTGTCGATCGGATCGACCGAGCCGCGCCCGACGAAGGCGGACAGGTTGAGGTGCATCAGCACCGCGTCGGGATGCGCCTGCCCGTAGACGATATCCAGAATCTCGCCGGCGACGAAGCCGTCCTTCTCCTGGAGGGTACGCACCGGCGTGTCGATGGGATTGGCCACGCTCGTGCCCGGCGGCAGCTTCATCGCCTCCAGCCGCTCGCGAACCTCCGGTGGATAGGGCGCGACGTCGAGCTCGACGGCAGCGAAGGCATCGGTGCCGAGCACGCTCGACCCGCCGCCATTGCCGAACAGGGTGACGGCGCGGGTCGGCCGCTCGGGATGAAGATCGAAATGCTGGAGCGCGAGCAGCAGGTCGATGAACTCGTCGACGGTGGAGACCAGCACCGCCGGCGTCTGTTCCTGCAGGGCGCTCCAGCCCTTCTCGTCACCGGCCAGCGCGCCGGTATGCGAGGCGGCGGCAAGGCGTCCCAGATTCGACCGCCCGCCCTTGAGGATGACGATCGGCTTGCGGGCCTGCTTCAGCATCTCGAAGAAGGCGCGGCCCTGCTTCACGTCTTCCAGATAGAGCCCGATGGCGCGGGTCTGGGGATCGTCGAGATAATAGGCCACGAGTTCGTGCGGCTTCACGTCGGCGCTGTTGCCGATGGTCACGGCGCCGCTGAAGCGCAGCCCGCGCCATTCGCCGCGCTTGATGATGTCGGTGGTCAGTCCGCCCGACTGCGACACGATGCCGATGGTGCCGACTTCCCTGGGCGCGTCGGAGGGGAAGGTAAGCCCCCCGCGCGGCGAATAGGTGCCCAGGCAGTTAGGGCCCAGCACCCGCACGCCGCCCTTGCGGGCGCCCTCGACGAGAGCCTCCTGCAGGGCCTTGCCCTCCTCGACCTCGCCGAAGCCCGACGAGATGACCTGCGCGATGCGGCATCGCCCGCCGGCTTCCGCGAGAATGTTCGGAATGCGCTCGGCGCCCACCGCGATATAGGCGTAGTCGACCGGCTCGGGCGTCGCGGCGAAGCTCGCATAGGCCTTGAGCCCCTCGATCTCCGGCGCCGTCGGATGGATCGGGTAGAGGCTTCCGGCAAAGCCGAACGCCTTCATACGGCGGATGAAGGTATTGGCGATGCCGACATCCTTGGTGGAGGCGCCGAGCACCGCCACGGTGCGCGGCTCGAAGAGCGGGCGGAAGGTCTCCCCTGCGGAATCCTGTAGGACCGGGACGGCCGGCTCCGCGCCGGCCGGCGCGCTCAGGATGACGCGGGCGTCGACCGCCACCGCGCCGGTCGCCGAGACGATCACCGGGTTGAGGTCGAGTTCGGCGATATCCGCTTCGTGCGTCATCAGCAGGCCGTCGGCGCCGCCGATGCGCAGCATGACCTCGATCAGCGCCGCCTCGTCGACCCCCGCCTCGCCGCGCGCGCCCTTGAGCAGCGCCCGCCCCTTGAGCTCGCCCAGCATCGCCTCGGCGTCGGCCGCGTCGATCGGGCAGATCCGGAACGCGACGTCGCGCAGCACTTCCACGAAGATGCCGCCAAGGCCCACCATGAGCATCGGCCCGAACTGGGGATCGCGATAACCGCCGATCACCATTTCGCGGCCGGCCGGCGCCATTTCCTCGACAAGCCAGCCGTCCAGCGTGGCGGCGGCGATGAGGGGCTTCTGCGCCATCTCCTCGACGGCGACCCGAACGGCGGCCGCATCGGGCAGGCGCAGCGCGACGCCGCCGGCGTCCGACTTGTGCAGGATCTCCGGGGAGACGACCTTCACCACGAAGGGGCCGTCGAGTTCCCCGGCGATCGCCGCCGCCTGCGCCGCGTCGGCGGCAAGGCGCGAGCGCGGCACGCGGATGCCGAAATCCGCCAGCAGCGCCTTTCCGTCCGCCTCGTCGAGGCTGAGGCGGCCCTTTTCGCGGGCCTGGGAGATAAGGGTCTTGCCGCGCAGGCCGCGCAGCGCCTGGGTGTTCTGGATGGTCATACCGTCCCCCTCAGTAGCTGGTCGGCCAGGTGCGCATGAGATGCTGACCGACGCCGCCGGAACGGCGACGGCGCTGGACTTCCAGCATGCGGATGATCCAGGCGCGGGTTTCCTGCGGCTTCACCACGTCCTGCGCCGAGAAGATGCGGGCCATGTCCCAGATCTCGAGGTCCTTCTGGATATGCGCCAGCGCCTCCTCGAAGCCGTCCTGCCCGGCAGTAAGGTTGTGGACGATGCTGGTGGCGAAGACCGGGTCCATGAAGCTGACCTCGGCGTTCGGCCAGGCGATCATCGCGTCATTGTGCGAGCCGCCGCCCATGGCGACATAGGCACGCCCATAGGCCTTGCGGCACAGCACCGTGACCGAGGGGACGGAGGTCAGGCAGGTGGCGTTCATGAAGTTCATGATGTGGCCGGGCGCGCCGCGCCGTTCCGCATCGGTGCCGACCACGAAGCCGGGGGTGTCGACCAGCCGGATGAGCGGAATGTTGAAGCTGTCGCACAGCACCGTCAGGTCGATGATCTTGCGGCAGGCCTCGGCCGAGAGCGCGCCGCCGCCGACCTGCGGATTATTGGCGATGACGCCGACGGCCTGTCCGTCGAGCCGGGCGAGACCGACGACCGCCGGCTTGCCGAAGCGCGCCTTCAGCTCGAAGAAGCTGTCGCGATCGAACAGGATCTCGATGATCTTCTTCATGTTGTAGACCTGCGTGCGCCGCTCCGGCAGCACGTCGAGAATGCGCTCCTGATCCTCGCCCGAGCCTTCGGGAACCGGGGCGAGCGGCGCCACCTCCCCGTTGTGGCTCGGCAGGTAGGACAGAAAGCGGCGGATCACCGCCATCGCCTCGGCGTCGGTGTCCACGAAATGGTCGATGAGGCCGGTCTGCTCGGCATGCAGCCGCCAGCCGCCCAGTTCCTCCAGATCGACCTTCTCGCCGATCGCCATCGAGACGAGGCGCGGGCTCGATACCGACATGATCGAGCCCTTCTTCATCACCGCGAAGTCGGCGCAGCAGCACAGCCAGGCGGAAGAGCCGAAGGAGGTGTCGAGGGCGGCCGCCACCCAGGGCGTGTCACGCATGCGCCGGAACTGGGTGGTGTCGTTGCCCAGCATCTGGCCCATGCCCTTGGAGCCCATGGCGTCCGGCAGGCGGGCGCCGGTCGATTCGCCGATATGGACGAAGGGCATGCCGCGCTCGGTGCAGGTGCGGCGGATATAGCCCATCTTCTTGGAGTTGGTGGCGCTGGTGGAGGCGCCCTTGACGGTGAAGTCGTTCACCACCACGCCGACCTCGCGCCCCTCGACCTTGCCGAAGCCGGTGATCTTGCCGTCACGCGGCGTCGCCTCGACGTCGGCCTCGAACACGCCGGAGGCACCGAGCAGGCCGACTTCGAAGAAGCTGCCGGGATCCACCAGCGCATCCACGCGTTCCGCCGCGTTCAGCTGGCCGCGCGCCGCGCGCTTGGCGAGTTTGTCCGGGCCGCCCATCTGCCGCGCATGGGCGCGGCGCTCGTCGAGAGCGGCAAGCATTGCGTCGTGAGACATCTACAGATTCCTGTTTCTTCGCTGATGGCCATCGTTCCGGGAAAGGCGCGGAAGCGATGCGCTAGGCGGCAACCTCGGTGGTCGCGACGATCGCCCGCTCGACGGCGGCGCGGTCGAGGCTCGGGCGGTAGCCGGCCGGCATGCGGATCGCGCCGCGCTCGAACGGCAGGGGCACCTCGAACAGGCCGGTCTTCGGCTTGAGGAAGCCATTGAACTCGCCGGCATTGTCGACCGTGCTGCGGGCGATGCAGGCCTCAAGCCACCCGTGCACCTCGCTGCCCAGCCCGTCGCCGAGCACCGGCCGCATGCCGTTGGCCCGCACGGCGTTGAGCCCGTCGGCCAGCCGCTGGAGGCTGCCGAAGCGCTTCAGCTTGAGCTTGCAGAAGCCTACGCCCTCGATATCGGCGGCGCGCTGGATGTCCTCCAGCGTGCAGATCGGCTCGTCGAGCATAAGCGGCACGTTCGAGGCGGCGGCCACCGCGCCATTGGCTTCCCAGTCGTCGGCATCGCAGGGCTGCTCGAACAGTTCGATGCCTTCCGGATCGAGCCGCGAGGCGAACTCGATGCCCTGCGCGCGGCTGAACGCCCGGTTGGCGTCGAGCCGCAGGCTCGCCCGCCCGGCGCAGGCCTTCTGGATGGCGGCGACGCGGGCGAGATCGGCGTCGACATCCTTGCCGACCTTGACCTTGAAGGTGCGGAAGCCCTGCGCCAGCCACTCCTCGATCTCGGCGGCGATGGCGTCGGGCTCCAGCGCGTTGATCGGGGTAAGCAGCGGCTGGTCGCGATGCTCGTCGACGTCGAGCAGGCGGCTGCCTTCCAGCACCTCGATGGCGGTCACGAGAGCCGTCGCGGCCACTTTGCTCCGGTAGAAGTCGGCAAGGATGATGTCCTTGGCCTCCTCCGGAGAGCGCCCGACGACCGCCGCCATCTTCTCGGTACAGAACGCCCAGCCGCCCTCGCGCGTTTCCGAACTTGAGCCGGGCGAGATGTGCGCATCGGCGAAGCCGGTGCGCCCGTCGCTGTCCTCGACCTCGACCAGATAGGGCTCGAACTCGTCGAAGGTCCGGTAGGAGAGCCGGTAGGGCCGGACAAGCGGCAGGCGAAGCCGGCTGAGGCGTATGCGGCGCAAGGTCGTCATGGCGTTTCCCTGAAGCACGGCCGTTCTTCGGCCATGAGGTGATTCCGACGTCACCGATTAGTAGTTGCTATTACTACTACGAACTTTTAGACTGCGCAATGTGGATATGCCGACGAGCGTCAAGCCGCTCGAAAGCGGGAGATGCCGGATGATCGATTCCTGGGCGTTCTCTTCCCGTGGCTGCCGTCTCGGCGGTCGCGGAGCGTTGCAGGGGCCAGGCTGACCGGATCGGCGGGCACCCCCGTCGACCCAAGAACAAGAAAATGCGGCTCGTCGGGCATCGTTGGATGCTCCGGCCAATCGGCCGCCGAGGAACGCCAACGGGACCAATCCGCGCATAAGCGGGCCCCGACCAAAAGGGAGAACGAGATGCTGAAGACGCTGTTTCGAACGGCCTTGATCGCCGCCGCGATAGCCGCGGCACCTGCCGCCGCGCGGGCCGACTATCCCGACAAGCCGATACGCTATCTGCTGCATGTTTCGCCCGGCGGGGCGACGGACGTCATGGCGCGCAAGCTCGCCGTGGCGATGGAGAAGATCCTCGGCGTCTCGATCGTCGTCGAGAACAAGCCGGGCGGCCGCGGCGCGGCGCAACTGGCCGAACTCTCCGCCGCCAAGCCGGACGGCTACACGATCGGCGCCGTCACGAGCACCCATATCGGCGCGTTCAACCAGACCCTCAAGCAATACACGGTCGACAGCTTCGACTGGATCGCGCGGCTGGTGAACGAGCCCTACCTGATCGTCGTCAACCAGAGCAGCAAGATCACCTCGATGAAGGATCTTGTCGCCGCGGCGAACGCCAATCCCGGCAGCGTGGTGATGGCGGGATTCGTGCGCGGTTCCGGCGGGCACTTCGCCTGGGAGATCATGGCGAAGTCCGCCGATCTCGACAGCCGCAAGGTGCGCTGGGTGCCCTTCGACAGCGTCGGCGACGCGGTGACCGCGGCGCTCGGCAACCACGCCGAGGTGGCCATCGCCTATGTCGACCTCGTCAAGACCCATGTCGACGCCGGCAGCCTGCGGGTCATCGGCGTGATGTCCGACGAGAGGGTGCCGCAGTTCCCGAACGTGCCGACGCTGAAGGAGCAGGGCTTTGCCGCCGATACCTCCTGGCAGCAGATGCGCGGCATCATCGGGCCGAAGGGCATTCCCGAGCCGATAAAGGCCAAGCTGGCCGATGCGGTGAAGCAGGCGCTCCTGACGCCGGAGCTCAAGGCCTATATCGAGGAATCCGCGCTGTTTCCCGCCTTCCTGCCGCCGGCCGATTTCACCACCAATGCCGCCCTCCAGGACAAGCTCACCAAGCAGTGGATGGAAACGCTCGGACTGAAGCGTTGACGTTCCGCGTCGAATCCGCGGGAGGCCGCCGCCCGCCGGCGGCCTCCCACTCCGGTGCTTCGTGCGAGAGATATTGCTGTGGCGATGGTAACTTCACACAACGAGTCCGGCGTTGCCGAGACATCCGATCAAGCTGTCTTTCGAATTCGTCTCGAAACGGGTGACGTGCTCGCCGGCGGCGCGCTGCTGGCCATGGCAGTCACGTTCTGGGTGCTCGGCGCCGACATCGACGACGGCGGCGGCTCGGGCATAGGCGCGGCGGACTTTCCGCGCGGCCTGGCGCTCCTGCTCGGCATCGCGTCCTTCATCCTGCTCGCCAACGGCGTGCGCCACGTGCTGGGCACGCGGACCGGCCATCTGATCGAGATCGGCCGACCAAGCCGGGTGATCGCCGGCATGCTGCTGATGGCGGCGTTCGCCCCGGCGATGCGGGCGTTCGGCTACTACCCGACCATGGCGTTTTTCCTGGCCGCCATGCTGTGGATCGCGGATTGCCGCCGGCCCCTCCCCCTCCTGGCCTATGTGGCCGGGTTCCTCCTCTTCAGCAGGGTTGTCTTCGAGACCATCCTGTCCATTCCGCTTCCGTGAGGGCGCCATGCTGGACGGATTTCTCATAGGACTCTCGACCTTCTCGTCGTGGCAGGTGATCGCCGGGCTCTTCGGCGGCGTCCTCATCGGCTATATCGTCGGCGCCCTGCCCGGCCTCTCGGCCGGCGTTGGAATGGCGCTCCTGATCCCGTTCACCTTCGGGCTCGACCCGGTGGTGTCGGTGGTCATGCTGGTGACGCTCTACATGGCCTCCGAATATTCGGGCGCCATCCCGGCGATCCTGATGAACACGCCCGGCGAGCCCTCCTCGGCGATCACCGCGCTCGACGGCTATCCGATGCGCGAGCGCGGCGAGGCGGGTGAGGCGTTGACGCTGTCGATCCTCAGTTCGGCGGTTGGCTCGGTGATCAGCACGATCCTGCTGATCTTCACCGTGATGTGGATGACCAAGATCGCGCTGGCCTTCGGCCCGGCCGAATATTTCGCCCTTGCGGTGCTCGGGCTCAGCCTGATCTCGACGCTCGCCGGCCATTCGGTGCTGCGGGGCTTCATCGCGCTGCTGTTCGGGCTGCTGCTCACCACGATCGGCACCGATCCGGTCGACGGCGTGGTGCGCTACATGTTCGCGGAGGGCCTGATCGGCGGCGTGCCGTTCATCGCCGCGCTGATCGGACTTTTCGCGCTGTCCGAAGTGCTCAAGATGCTGGAATCGCCCGGCGACCGCACCACGCCGCTGAAGGACCTGCCCGGCCTCTCCGCGCAGTTCGGCCTGCTGAAGCCGCACACGGGCAATCTCGTCCGCTCCACCTTCATCGGCTACATTCTCGGCGTCATCCCGGGCGCGGGCGCGACCATCGCCTCCATCACCGCCTATTCCGTGCAGAAGCGCTTCTCCAAGTCGCCCGAGACCTTCGGCAAGGGCAACCCGGAAGGCGTCGTCGCGTCGGAGACCGCCAACAATGCCTGCATGCCGGGCGCGCTCGCCCCGATGCTGGCGCTCGGCATTCCCGGCAAGGCGAGCACGGCCGTGCTGGTCGGCGCGCTGGCGATCCAGGGCGTGCGGCCGGGGCCGCTGATCTTCACCCAGCACCCCGAGATTCCATACTCTATCTACATCGCGCTGCTGGTCGGCATGCCCTTCATGGTGCTGCTCGGCCTGCTCGGCTCGCGCCTGTGGGTACGGCTCACCACCATTCCGGCCTCGGTCGTGACCGGGCTGGTCGCCGCGACCTGCCTGCTCGGCACCTATTCGGAGTCGAACGACATCTTCGCGGTCGGCGTGGCGGTGGCCTTCGGCATCATCGGCTATCTGCTGTCGAAGGTGGAGATCGAGCCGGCGCCGATCGTGCTCGCCCTCGTGCTTGGCTACATGATGGAATCCAACTTCCGCCGCAGCCTCGTCATGTCGGGCGACGACATGGGCATCTTCCTGCGCGAACCGATTTCCGCCGTCTGCCTGGGGCTGGCGCTCATCATCTTCGCCGCGCCGTTCGTCCAGAGTCTTCTCGGCTGGCGCCGGCGGCGGGCCGCGCTGTCTTCTCCCCCGGTCGCCGGCGGAGAGCACGTGTCATGAGCGACACCCGCCCCCGCCGCAGCGTCCTCTACGCGCCGGGCGACAAGGCCCGCGCTCTGGAGAAGATGCGTCAGCTCGACGTCGACGCGGTGATCATCGACCTCGAGGATTCGGTCGCGCCGGAGATGAAGGCACTGGCGCGCGAACGCGCCTGTGCCGCGGTGGCGGCCGGTGGCTTCGGCTTCCGGGAAGTGGCGATCCGCCTCAACGCCCGCTCGACGGCCCATTTCGCCGACGATCTGGCCGCCGTCGGTGCGGCGGGGCCGGACGTGATCGTGCTCAGCAAGGTGGAGACGCCGGAGGACGTGATCGATGCCGAGCGCCGGCTCGACGCGAACGGCGCCGGCACGGGGCTGCGCCTGTGGGCGATGATCGAGACGCCGCTCGGGCTGCTGAACCTGCGCGACATCGCCGAACGCAGCCGCGCCGGCAGCCGCCTGCGACTGGCCGGCATCGTGCTGGGCACCAACGACATCGCCAAGGATACCGGGGTTCAGCCCGGCGAAGACCGGGCTCCGCTCGTCCCCTGGCTGCTTCAGGCGGTGCTGGTCGCGCGCGCCTATGGCCTTCTGGTCTTCGATGGCGTCTACAACGCCTTCTCGGACCTGCCCGGCTTCGAGCGCGAATGCGCGCAGGGCAGGCAACTGGGCTTCGACGGCAAGACGCTCATCCATCCCTCGCAGATCGAGGCCGCCAACCGGGTCTTCGCGCCCGATGCCGACGCCGTGCGGCAGGCACAGGCGATCATCGCGGCCTTCGCCCAGCCCGAGAACCGCGACAAGGGCGCCATCAATCTCGAGGGCCAGATGGTCGAGCGGCTTCACGCCGAGACGGCGGCGCGGCTTATCGAGACCGAAGCCGCGATCCGCCAGCGCACCGCCGATGCGGCCGGCAGCCCGCCCACGGACGGGCCGGGGCGATAGGCTCCGCCGACAAGGCGGCGCCGGGCGGACTGACGCGCGGCGCCGATGATGCGGACGATAATTCCCGAGCGGTTCGGCCCGGCGCAAGAGCGGGCGACCGCGTTGAGCCGACACTCGAAGCGCCTGCGGGGGCGTGGCGGAGGCCGGCGATCGTCGAAGCCGGCCCCATCGGCAACCGGCTTCATTGGAATGCGGGTTCTCCGGCCGGCGCACAGCGCTCCGCGCGGCATCGAAGAACAGCATCCGTTATCGCCCGCCTATCGCGCGAAGTCTTCGCGTTCTATGAAGAGATGGCGCAGCCATACCCAGGTTCAGAATGAGATGACGTCGCCGCAGGCGGACACTACGCCCACGCCAGTCGTGCCGGCACGGCGGCTGCGGGTCGCGGTGGTCGTCCACACCTGGATTCCCAGTCTTGTCATCGGCGTGCTCGCCCCGCTTTCGATCCTGAGGCAGCAGGGGCGTATCGAACTGCGCCTCGTCGACTCGCTGCGCTCGCAGAGGGCGCGCGCGGCGATCAAGTGGAGCGATGTCGTTGTGTTCGACCGCTCCAACGACCGCCGCGAACTGAAGTTGCTCTACGAATCCAAGATCAACCGAAAGCGCGTCATCTATGAGATCGACGACAACTTTCTGGAGATCCCGCAGAGCACGCCGGCGGCCCGGGCCGCGCGCCGCTATTACCGGCTGCATGCCATCAAGGTCTTCATGCAGCTTAGCGACCTTGTTCGCGTCTATTCCCCGCTCATGCTGGCCCAGGCGCGGGAGATGGACGCCGACGCGGTCGTAGCGCCGACCTATTTCGACCGCGCGCTGATCGCCAACCGTCGCCCGCCGCGCCCAGCCCCGGCACGCAAGGGCCTCCCGCCCCTCGTGCGCATTGCCTATCCCTCCGCCCGCACGGACGAGATCCGCCTCGAGCGCATGCTCTACGAGGCCCTGCGACAGATCCTGATGACCCATGAAGGCCGCGTGGAGCTGCATCTGTGGCGTCAGTGCCCACCCGGATTGCTGGGACTGAGGGGTGTCGTCGTTCACCCGGTCTCGCGTTCCTATGACCGCTTCATGCAGTCCTTCTACGCGCTGGGGATCGACATCGGACTGGCTCCCCTCCTCGACGAACCGTTCTACAATTCGAAGACGAACCTCAAATATCGCGACCTCGGCGGATGCGGGATCGCCGGAGTCTATTCGGACTGCGTTCCCTATACCGGCAGCGTCGTGCACGAGCGGACCGGATTGCTGACGGCCAATTCGGTCGAGGCATGGTGCGCGTCGATAACCCGCCTGATCGAGGACGCCGACCTTCGGCGCACGCTCGCCGCAGCGGCACGGGAGGACGTGCACGCAAATTACCGCATCGAAAAGGCCGTAGAGGCGTGGGACGCCGAACTGGCGACGGTGATGAGCCGCCCCCCAAGACCATGGCCATGGCTGTACGCCCCCGGCATCATACTTTCCGCCCTCGTGGTCAGCTCGCGCACGCGCTCTATCCCCGTTTTCGGCGACGCGCCCGTGGATCGCAGCGCGATGTTCGCGGACGCCGTCGCGGCCGTCGGCGGCAGGGCCAGCCGGTCTGTTCCCGGGCCGGAACTCGGCAAGGCGTTGACCGAGGCCACCGACGCGAACCTCGCCCTTTTCCTGGTCGACACGGCTGATGATCTGCGCACCGCGCTCTCCCATCTCGCCCATTGCAACAGCGCCGTGCTGGACATCTCCTTCCTCGCCGTCTCGGCCTCCACCCTGTCGGACGCCGTTGCCGGTCACAGGCTGGAGCCCGGCCTCAGCCTCGTGACGCTTGCGCCGCAGGAGGACGATCCGGCCTCCTCCCGCCGGCAGGCTCACATTGCGGCGATACGGGCGCTGGGTCTGCCGCTCCACATCGTCGGCAGGCTCGCCTCGCTCGAAGAGATGGAAACCTGCCTGACCGGCTATCCCGCGGCCTATCTCGACGTGATCGAGCGCCACATGCATTTCGGGCGCGGGATTCGCGCGGACCGGCGCAGGAAGCGGCGCCGCCGCTTCGCGGCCTGGTGTGCGGGGCGGATGAAGCCGCGCCTCGACCGACTGCGGCGCCGGCTGCGTCTGCTGGCGTGGCGTCTCGGCCTCGAACTGAAGTGAGGAACAGGCAGGGGAAATTACGTCCGCTACGCCCCTGAAATGTGGACCATCCGGTCTGTTGTCGCCATATAATACCGTCAGACTAACGTGGAAGTGTCGCCATGCCGGCCCGATTATTCGTTCCCAGGTTCCGGATCGACGAGTGCCTCGCCGAAATTCGCGAGTGCCTCGAAAAGGGATGGACGGGGATTGGCTACAAGACGCTCATGTTCGAGGCGGCCTTCAAAGACTATGCCGGCCTGCCGCATGCCCATTTCCTGAACTCGAACACATCCGGCCTGCATCTGGCGTTCGAGTGCCTGAAGCGCCGCCTCGGCTGGGCGGATGGCGACGAGGTGATCACCACGCCGCTCACCTTCGTCTCCACCAACCACGTCATCCTGCATGCCGGGCTGACGCCGGTCTTCGCCGATGTCGACGACTATCTGTGCCTCGACCCCCGGAGCGTTGCGCAGCGCATCACGCCGCGGACTCGCGCCGTCATCTTTGTCGGGATGGGCGGAAATGTCGGCCAGTACGCCGCCATCCGCAGCCTGTGCAGCACGCACGGGCTAAGTCTGGTGCTCGACGCCGCCCACATGGCGGGTACGCGTGTCGGCGGCCGTCAGGTGGGGCATGAGGCGGACGCCTGCGTCTTCAGCTTTCAGGCGGTGAAGAACCTGCCGACCGCCGACAGCGGCATGGTGTGCTTCGCCAACCCGGCCGACGACGAGCGCGCGCGCAAGCTCTCGTGGCTGGGCATCAACCGCGACACCTATTCCCGCACGCAGGAGAAGGGCACGTATCGCTGGCGCTACACGGTCGAGGACGTGGGCTTCAAATACAACGGCAATTCGATCATGGCGGCGATCGGCCTCGTCCAGCTGCGTTATCTCGACGAAGACAATGACCGGCGGCGGGAGATCGTCTCCTGGTATCATGCCAACCTGGCGGGTGACCCACGGATCCGGATGGTGGAAATGGCGCCGGATTGCGAGCCCTCGCGCCACCTGATGCAGGTGGAGGTCGCAGATCGCGACGAGGTGATGGTGCGGCTCAACGCCGACGGCATCTATCCCGGCGTGCACTATCACGACAACACCAACTACCCCATGTACGCCCATGCAGCCGGCACCTGTCCGCGCGCAGCGCGGGCGAGCGCCTCGATCATCTCCCTGCCGCTGCATCTGGAACTGAGCCGCGCGGACGTCGACACCGTGAGCCGCTGCCTGAAAGCCGCCGTGCGATGAAGCCGGCCGTCGCTCCGTTCGGCTCCAGAGGCATCCTTCTGCGCCCGATCCGCACCGACGACCTGCCGCTGACCCTGGCATGGCGGAATCGCGACGAGGCGCGCATCTGGTTCAAAAACTCCGCGCCGATCAGCGAGGAAGGGCACCGGCAGTGGTTCGAGGCCTATCTCCGGAAAGCCGACGACCTGCACTTCATCGTGGAGGCGAACGGTGTGCGCGTCGGGCAGGCGGCCGTCTATCATTTCGACGGGACAACCCGATCCGCCGAAATCGGCCGCTTCCTGATCGCGCCGGAAGCTTCCGGCAAGGGCATCATGCGAATGGCGGTGGCGCACCTGCTCGATCTCTGCCGGGACGAGCTGGGGCTGGAGCGCCTGTATCTCGACGTGTTCGAGACCAACCGGAAGTCGATCGCCCTCTGCCGTCAGTGCGGCTTCGAGGAGACCGGCCGCCACGGCGCTCTTCTGACGATGGCGCGCCAACTGTGACCAGGGGCCGTCCGGCCTCGTGTCACTTCAGGCCGTAGCCGACGCGGTAATAGACGGCGCCGGCCGGCTTTCCGTCCTTCAGGATCGTGCGCTCCATCGGCGCGCTCAGGCTGGCGAAATGCTCGGCCAGCAATGGATTGTCGATCTGGTAGCGCCGGAAGGCGAACAGCACGGCGGGCCGCCCGTGCAGCGGCGCTTCCGGGTACCAGAACCCGTACATGAGACTGGTCTGCCCGACGACGCCTCGCCCGACCGAACTGGATACGGGCTCCCCGCTGCGGCTGCCATAGAAGGCGAGTTCGCTGGCCAGCTTGTAGGTGTCGAGCCCCACCAGCAGCGGCTCCTGCCCGGTCTCTTTCTTGACCTCGCCTCCGATGGCGGCGACCTCGCGGCCGAACTCGGTCCAGGCCACCGGCGTTTCCGGCAGGCCCGCCACATAGCCGAGGCCCGGCAGGCCGCTGGCGAGGTAGCCGAGCCCAACTCCATAGATGACGAGGGTGATCGCGATCGTCGGCGTCCACGCCCGGATCATGCGCTGCCGGAAGGCGGAGGCACGCCCCGCCGCCGTCAGGATGGTCGCCGACATCGCCGGAAGCACGGCGAGCCAGAGCGGGCCGGTCCAGTTCAGCTCCACCGTGTGCTTCAGGCTGAAGGCGACGAAGACGGACAGAGGCGTCAGCGTGAAGATCGCGACGAAGAACGAGAGGCGCTTCGTGTCCGCGTCGGTCGATCTGGCGAAGGCGAGCCGCAGTCGCTCCCACACAGCGGCCAGCGCCGCGATCAGGCCGGGGGGCGTGAGAAGCGCCGCCATGCCGCCGATCAGCGCCGGCAGGGAGAAGCGGGACAAGGCCTCCATGCGGCGGGCGCTCTGGAA
This sequence comes from Ancylobacter sp. TS-1, assembly GCF_009223885.1. NCBI lineage: Bacteria > Pseudomonadati > Pseudomonadota > Alphaproteobacteria > Hyphomicrobiales > Xanthobacteraceae > Ancylobacter > Ancylobacter sp. TS-1. The sequence goes on along the minus strand of NZ_CP045144.1, from coordinate 3,892,920 downwards.
GACGAAGGAGGCCAGGCCGTTCTCAAGGTTCCAGATGAGCACCGGCGAGAAGATGACGAGGGCCAGCACGGCGGCGAGATAGGGCTCGGGCCGTCTCAGCCAGTCACGCGAGGGCCTGTCGACGAGTATGAACAGCAACGCGGCGGGCCCCAGCAGCGCGATGGTGTATTTCGAGAGCATGCCGAGGCCCATGCAGGCGCCCACGCCCCACCAGGCCCAACGCCGCCGGCCCAGCAAAGCACGCTCCAGGAAATACAGCGCGCCGGCCCAGGACGCCGTGAGCGCGGCATCGGGCGTCATCACGAGGCCGATGCCGAAATAGAAGGGCAGTACCGCCACCAGCAGCAGGCTGACGAAGGCGGCCGACCGGCCGAACATGTTGTCGGCGAGGCGGAAGCTGAAGAAGGCCGTGGCCCACCAGCACAGCCAGGCGGCGATCCGTACGCCGAACTCGTTATGGCCGAACAGGCTGGTGCCGGCCCAGATCAGCCACGCGACCAGAGGCGGATGGTCGAGATAGCCGATGTCGAGATGCTGGGCATAGTTCCAGTAATAGGCCTCCTGCGGCATGAGATCGATCAGGCCGAGGAAGAGCAGCCGCAACACCGCGACATAGAAGACGACACCGATGGCGGCGACGCGCCAGCGCAAAGCGGGAGGGGTCAGCGGATCGACAGAAGGAAACACGAAGAAGGCCGCGCCGAGATAGCTCACGATCGCCGCCGCGCCGATCGCGAACAGGATGGCGGCCTGAACCGGCAGGTCGAGGAAGGTGATGGCGCCCATCAGGACGCCGCCGCGCAGGCCGAGCGCCAGCAGGCACACGGTGACGAAGCGGGCAAAGCGCTCCCCCGCGCGCCCGCGCCCGGCATCGCGTGCCTCGGCGAACGCCCAGCGCGAATACAGGATGTAGTTGAAGACCATGGCGAGGCCGAAGCTGGCGAGATGAGCCGCCGTGAGGCCCGCGCCGAGGGCAAAAAGTGCCTGGAACGCCAGGACGTCGACCAGCATGCCGCCCAGGCCGACCGCCGCGAAGCGCCACGCCCCGGTGGCCGATACCGTCCCGCCCGCCGGGCCAAGAAGACGAGTCACATATGCCAGCATCTGCGCCGTACCGATCTCTGATGCACCGTTGAAACGGCCGGGAAAGTCCCTGAACTCGCGTGCCCCGCCGTCATTGGCGACGATTTCCGACCCGAGGTCGGACCCCGGACCCGCAAGGCGTCACCCCGCCGGAAGGCGATGGCTCGTAGCGAGACATTGCGGCCGGCAGGCATCGACTAAGCTGACAATCGAACAAGTTTATGAATTCGGGTCGGCCGGAGATCCGGCCTCGGCGCCGATGGAAGCGGATGGTGGGCAGGCATTGAACGCGGCAAGTCCGAAGTTCCCGATTGGCGATGTGGCCGCCTGGCCGACGGTCTCCCGGCCCTTACCATGCAGAGGAACCAAATGCCTCCAAAAACAAAGCCCGGCCTGATGGCTCAGGCCGGGCGTGCAAAGGTGCCAAAGGAGGAGGTGGACGCTATTTGCGGATTTCCTTACGGGACACTTCCGGGAACAGCCACATGGCGACCACCATGAAGGCTCCCAGCGCCAGCACCGCGTATTTCGGTCCGACCTGACCGAGATGCGCCTGCAGGACATAGCCCGCAGCCGCGGCAAGTATCACGATCAGCGAGATGGTGAGTTTGACACTCGTGGGCATGTTCGGCTCCGTTGGACTGACAGGACGTTGCGGAGGGGGCGGCGGCGCTGTTCCTCATGGCGCGAGCCTCCCGATCCGGCCTAGACGACCGGGGCGAGCGCGTCGCCCCCGATGCGGTAGAGCGCAGCGAGCGCGCCGATCTGCGCCAGCGCCATGATGGCGAGCACGGCGCGCCCGTCCTTCCAGCGCTCCGGCCAGATCTCGAACGAGGCCGGGGCGAACAGGAAGGCGAGGCCGGCGACCACGATCACGCTGGTCAGGCGCAGCTCGGTCAGGCCGAAGGCGAGAGTGAGCCCGCCGAGCGCCAGCATCAGCGCGCCGTTGAGGAGCGCCAGCGCCGGGCTGGAGGACTGCCCGCGCTCGCGGGCGGCGTTGAGAGGGAACGCGCCCGAGAGGATGAGGAAGCCGACGCAGCACAGCGTCGAGAACAAGGCGAACCAGGCAAGTGCGGCGACGTTCGGCTCGAGTGCGGCCATGACGGTCTCCATGAGGCGGTGACGGGAGGGGGCGGCCCGCTATTCGGCGGGCTGCTGGGTCATCGGGCCGGAGGTGTCCGTGCCGGCGGGCCTCGGGGTGCGCGAGGTCTTGCGCATGTCCCGCTTGATGTAGCGGGTGTCGTAGCCGTTGAAGAGATGGCCGAGGAAGCCGCGGTCGAGGTCGGAGGTGCCGAACGCCCAGTCCATGATCGGGAAGGTGAGGTTCATGTTCCTCTCCATCATGATCGACTGGTTGTGGTGCGCGGCATGGTGACGCCGGTTGGTGTTGATGAACGGCACGTTCCGCACGAACCAGTTCTCGTCGATATGCGTGGTGAAGTGCATGAACTCGTAGAGCAGGTACACGCCCGTGGTGGTGGTGATGAACAGCCAGCCGACATTGGGCGAGATCAGCCAGGACAGCACGACGGCGCCGGGGATCGACATCAGCGTGAACGTCACCAGCGCATAGGGCGGGAAGAAGGTGACGCGCCAGTCGTGATGGTCGGCGAAGCGCATCTCCTCCTCGGTGAAGAACTGGTGGTGCATCAGCGTGTGGCGGTTATAGACCGCGCGCAGGAGCGGGATGCGCGAGGGCCGGTGCATCACGTAGCGGTGCAGCGCCCACTCGAAGAAGTTGCAGAACAGGAAGACCACCGGGACGGTGAGCCATTCCCACCACGCCACGGCGCCGATGTTCGAGACGTACACGTAGAGCGCGGTGAAGCCGATCGTGTAGATGACCGCGATGTGCAACCAACCATTGTACCAGCCGGCGACCCGCTCCCTGTAGGTCGCCCGGTATTTGCGCTGGCGGTCGGTCATGACGCTGGCAGAGAGTTCCATGTCGTCCTCCTGAAGCCTTCCCATCCGTCGCGCCCGCAACTGGGGCGAGCGCTTGTCTTCTGTTGAGATGCATCTAATATATCAATGCTACATCAGAGATCAAGTGCCGTTCCGCGAACCCCCGCGACATCGGGGTCCGCAGATGGTGAAACAGGGAGGACGATCCGTGCCGCTGAGCTACCGCGCCGCCATACTGCATGCCCCGCACGAGCCGCTCGCCATCGAGACGGTGGTCGCCGAGCCGCTCGCCCCGGGCGATGTGCGCGTGCGCATCAAGGCGGCCAGCCTGTGCCATACCGACCTTGAGGTGATCGAGGGCGGGCTGCGCTTTCCCACGCCCATCGTGCTCGGTCACGAGGCCGCCGGCGTCGTCGAGGAGGTGGGCGAAGGGGCGGAAGGGCTCCGCCGAGGCGACCATGTGGTGCTGTCCTGGAACCCGCATTGCGGCGGCTGCTTCTATTGCGGGCGCGATCTGCCGATCCTGTGCGAGGGCTACCTCGCCAACGGTCCGAAGGCGCTCGGCTTCGACGGCGAGGCGCGGGCACGGCTGGCAGACGGGCGCCCGCTCCACCAACTCATGTATCTCGGCGCCTTCGCCGAGATCTGCACGGTGCCGGCGCAGCAGGCCATCGTCATGCCGAAGGAACTGCCCTTCGACCGCGCCTGCCTCATCGGCTGCGGCGTGATGACGGGCGCCGGCGCGGCGATGAACGTCGCCGCGATCCGCCCCGGCGACACCGTCATGGTGCTGGGCTGCGGCGCGGTCGGGCTGGCGGCGGTGCAGGGAGCCCGGCTCGCCGGCGCCGGCAGCGTGATCGCGGTCGACCTCAACGACGACAAGCTGAGGCTGGCCGCGTTAATGGGCGCCGACGTGCAGGTGAACGCAACCGCGCAGGATGCCGCCAATGTCGCGAAGGAGCGGACCGGCGGGCGCGGCGCCGATGTGGTGATCGAATCGGCCGGCCATCCGGCGGTCTTCCGCACCAGCGCGGAGGCGGTGCGGCCGGGCGGCGAGATCGTCTGGCTCGGCAAGATCGACGTCGCCCAGGACGTCGCCTTCCGCTGGGGATCGCTGATGGGCGAGAAACGCATCCGCCGTTCGAGCTATGGCGGGGCACGGCCGGCGCGGGATTTCCCCATGCTGGCAAGGGCCTATCTCGACGGCCGGCTGAAGCTCGACGAACTGATTTCCCGGCACATCGCGCTGGACGAGATCAATGACGGCTTTGCCGGCCTCAAGCGCGGCGAGACCATCCGCAGCGTCGTCATGTTCTGAACTCAGGCCCCGCTCGCCGGCGCGCGGGGCTCAGTCGTCCAGCGTCTTGCGGGTGAAGGATTCGATGTAGTCGATCAGCCGGTCGGAAGCGGCGGCGGCGGCCGCGCGGTCGCCGCGGGCGATGGCGGCGGCAAGCTCGGCGTGGAGATTGGCCGCCAGCGGCAGGTCGGCGACGCGCTTGTAGTGCTGGTACCAGAAGCGGCGCGAGAGCGCGTGCATCAGGCCCATGGAACGCGCGGCGAATTCGTTGCGCGCGGCCTCGGCGGACAGCGTGTTCATCTCACGATCGAGCCGCATGAACTGAAGCCCGTCGGCCCGCTCCGCCGCTTCGCGCATGCCGCGCGCGATCTCGGCGAAGGCGTCGCGCTCCTCGTCATTGGCGCGCTCGGCGGCAAGCTCGGCGATGAGGCGCTCCAGCACCCGCCGCGTCTCCAGCAGGCGGAGCTGGGTGCGCAGGTTGATCTCGGAAACCAGAATGCCGCGGCGCGGCAGCACCAGCACCAGCCCGTCGCGGGCGAGGCGCTGCAGGGCCTCGCGGATCGGCGTGCGGCCGATGCCGAGCCGGTTGACCAGCACCTGCTCGGACAGCACCGTGCCGGGCGGCAACTGCAGGGTGGCGATCAGCTCTTCCAGCTCGCGATAGGCGCGGTCGGTCAGCGTCAGATCCTGGGTATCTGTCTTGCGCGCCCGGCGCGAACGCGCGGCCGGGGACTTCCTCGTATCGGACTTGCTGACCCGCTTGACGCCTGCCGTCGGCATGAGCACTCCTGAACCTTGCGCGGAGATTGTGCCGGTAGTGATGCACTGTTGCAATGCTATTGGAATATCACTTGGATGCGACGATCGTAGCGGGGAATTCTGCGGCACAAGGGCGCAGCAATGTGCGCGCGAGGCGTTGCGGATCATGGGCCATCAGGTGGTGCCCGGCGCCCTCCCACGGCTCGAAGCGCGCGCCCGGAATGAGCGCCGCGAGGCGTCTTCCATGGCTCACCGGGCATTCGTCGTCACTCTCGCCGTGAAGGACCAGCGTCGGCACGCCGATGCGCGGCAGGACGGACTCAAGGTTGCAGTCGCGCACCGACAGCCAGGCCCCGGCGACGGCGAGCGGATCGGCCGCCTCGGACAGGCGCAGGCGAGCGGCGCGGGCCTGCGCCTCGGTCACCAGTTCCTCCGGCGTCGAGGCGCGGAACCACACCGCCTCCCCGCCCGGCCGCGCCGTGCCGCTCGCCAGCACGATCTGGCTGACGCCATCCAGTCCGTGCCGGTCGAAGGTGGCCAGCGTCACCAGCACGCCCATGCTCCAACCGGCGAGCGTGATGGGTTTGGGCGCCATGGCGAGGATGGCGGCAAGGTCGTCGGCGAAGCCGGCAAGCCCATAGCCGGCCATAGTGGCGGGGCGGTGCGAGCGGCCGCGCCCGCGCAGGTTCGGGACGATGAGCGCGCGCGCGGCGTCGAGATGGCCGGCGACGCCGAACCAGCTCGCCGCCGTGCTCTGGATGCCGTGCAGCAGCACGAGGGAGCCCCGGGCGGGCTCCGCCGCCGCGCCTTGTCCGAACCACTCGACCGGGCCGGACGGGGTGTCGAGCAGATGGGCCTGCAGCGCGGCGGCGGACACGGGCATCGACATGTCAGGCGGCAACGGCCGCCAGAGCGGAGTCGATGTCGGCGCTGGTGTATTCCCATTCATTGCCGAAATTGGCGACCACCTCGCGCATGAAGCGCTCGTAGAGCCGCCCGGCCTGGGCCGGATCGCCAAAATGATCGACCAGCATGGCGAAGGCGAGCTGTGCCGGCGCGTGGCCCTCATAGCTCCACTCGAAGCCGTCCCGGCTGATTTCGAGCAGGTCGGTCCGCTCGGGCAGCGGCGCCCCGTCAACCGTGACGGCAACGCCGTCGATGGTGCGGTCTCCACGATACTGTTTCATGGCTTTGCTCTTTGCTGGCAGTGGAAAGTGGGCGGCGCGACCGGGGCACGGGCGCGCCGCCCGGTCTCATTCGGCGGCGACCGGCCGGCGGCGGCGCAGGCGGGCGAGGCCCTCGGCGACAGGTCCCCAGAGCAGCAGCACCAGGGAAATCACCATCAGGCTGGTAACGAGACCGTTCTCCCAGAACACCGAGAGATTGCCGGCAGAGCCGATCATCGCCTGCCGGAACGCATCCTCCGCGCGGTCGCCGAGGACGAGGGCGAGGACCATGGGCGCCAGCGGGTAGTCGAGCTTCTTGAACGCATAGCCGACCACGCCGAAGATCAGCATCAGCCAGATGTCGAATTCGGTATTGGCGACCGTGTAGGCGCCGATGGCGCACATCATCAGGATCACCGGCGCGATCAGCGCGAAAGGTATCCGCATGATGGCCGCGAACAGCGGCACGGTAGACAGCACCACGAGCAGGCCGACGATGTTGCCGAGATACATCGAGGCGATCAGGCCCCACACGAAGTCGCGCTGTTCCACGAAGAGCAGCGGCCCGGGCTGGAGGCCCCAGATCATCAGCCCGCCGAGCAGCACCGCCGCGGTGGCGGAGCCGGGGATGCCGAGCGCCAGCATGGGCAGCAGCGCCGCCGTTCCCGCCGCGTGGGCCGCCGTCTCCGGCGCCACCACGCCCTCCATCTCGCCGGTGCCGAAGCGGGCGCCGCGCGGGGAGAACCGCTTGGCGAGGCCATAGCCCATGAACGAGGCCGCCACGGCGCCGCCCGGCGAGATGCCGAGCCAGATGCCGGCGATGCAGGAGCGGATGAAGGTCATGAAATAGCGCGGCATCTCGGCCCAGGTGCGCAGAACCACCATCAGGTCGATCTTCGCCTTCTTGCCCTTGAAGCTCATGCCCTCCTCGAGGGTCATCAGGATCTCGGAGATGCCGAACATGCCGATGACGACGACGAGGAAGTCCACCCCGCTCATGAGCTCGGGAACGCCGAAGGTCATGCGCATGTCGCCGGAGATGGTGTCGATGCCGACGCCGGCGAGGATGAAGCCGAAGGACAGCGACACGATGATCTTCGCCTTGTTCTCCTTGCCCATGCCGATGAAGCTGCAGAAGGTGAGGAAGAAGACCGCGAAGAACTCCGCCGGCCCGAAGCGCAGGGCGAACTTCGCCACCAGCGGCGCCAGGAAGGTGATCAGCACCACGCCGGCGATGGCGCCGACGAAGGAGGCGGTGAAGGCCGCCGTCAGCGCCTCGCCGGCCCGGCCCTGCTGGGCCATCGGGTAGCCGTCGAAGGTGGTCGCCACCGACCAGGGCTCGCCGGGAATGTTGAACAGAACGGCGGTGATCGCCCCGCCGAAGAGCGCGCCCCAGTAGATCGAGGTCAGAAGGATGATGGCGCTGGTCGGGTCCATGCCGAAGGTCAGCGGCAGCAGGATCGCCACGCCGTTCGGCCCGCCAAGCCCCGGAAGCACGCCCACCACGATGCCGAGCAGCACGCCGATGAACATGAACAGGACGTTGTGGACGGTCAGGGCGACCTGAAAGCCGTCGATGAGATAACCGATATTTTCCATGGGGCCCTCTCAGAATCCGAGCATGGCTTCGAGCGGGCCCTTGGGAAGCGGCACCTCGAACTGCATCTCGAACACCCAGAAGGTGACGAGCGGGATGAGCACGGCGGCGGCGAGGATCGACCACCAGCGGAACGAGCCGAAGGCGATCATGAAACCGCCGAGGAAGAGGGCCGAGGCCAGATAGATGCCGAGATAGCCGATGGCGAAGACGTAGACGGTAAGAGGCAGCAGGACGAGGCTGACCTGCTTGAGCTGCGCCCAGGTCACGAGCACGCGGCTCTCGGCCCGCATGCCCTGCACGAAGACCACCGCCGAGGAGGCCAGAAGGAGCCAGGCGAGGCGCGCCGGGAAGAAGCCGCTCTGCGGGCCGCCCTGCCAGCCGGCTCCCCGGCCGTAGCTGTCCCACAGCACTGCAACGGCGAAGGCGCAGAGCAGGGCCGCGACGACGCATTCGACCGCCCGGCGCGAGAGGCCGGGCTCGGTCTCATAGGGTTCTAGGGATGACATGGGCCACTCCAGGCGCATGGATCGGGCCCTTGCGCCGCGATCGAAAAAGGGAGCGGCCCGCCCCGTGAGAAGCGGGCCGCGTTGCGAGCTGCGCTCAGTTGGTCGGCAGGAAACCGGCCTTGGCCATCAGTTCCTTGTGCTTGGCCTCGTCGGCCGTCAGGAAGTCGACATAGGCCTGACCGGTGCGCACGTCGGAGAGCAGCGCGTTACGCTCGAGATATTCCTTCCACTCGGGCGTGGCGGTGATCTTGCCGAGCAGGTCGACGTAATAGGCCTGCTGCTCGGGGGTGACGTCGCCGGGCATGAACAGCCCGCGCAGCATGTTGTAGGTGAAGTTCAGCCCCTGCTCGCCGCAGGTCGGCACGTCGCTCCACGCCTTGTCGGCCGTGACCTTGGCGGTATAGGCGATGCGCTTGGGCGAGAGCACGCAGAGCGGCCGGGTGAGGCCGGCGCGCCAGTTGGCGACGTCCTCGGAGGGGTTGTTGGTCTCCAACACCACGTGATTGCCGGCGAGCTGGGTCGAAGCCTCGCCGCCGCTCTTATAGGGGATGTAGGCGACCGGCACGCCGAGCTCGGTCGATACGCCGAAGGTGATCAGCTCATCCTCGCGCTTGGAGCCGCCGCCGCCGACCTTGATCGGCGGGTTCGCCGCCTTGGCCGCCGCCTTCAGGTCGCTGACGTTCTTGAGGGGGGATTCATTGTTCACCCACAGGCCGAATTCGTCCTGCGCCACCATCCCGACCGGCGTGAAATCGTGCCAGGTCACCGGAATCTTGGTGGCGAGCGGCGTCATGTAGATGGTGCTCGAGGTGGTCAGCAGCTTGTGCGGGTCACCCTTGGACTTCTTGATGTCCATCATCGCCTCGCCGCCGGTCGCGGCCGGCTTGTTGACGACGATGAACGACTCCTTCGACAGGCCGTGCTTCTGGATGATGGCCTGCATGGTGCGCGCCATCTGGTCGGACGCGCCGCCCGGACCGAACGGCACGATGATTTCGACGGATTTGGTCGGCTCCCAGGCCGAGGCGGCAAATGTCGACAGCAGCAGAACTGCGCCGGCAAGGGCGGCTTGTTTCATTGGCGTTCCTCCAGGGTGTGGGATGCGTTCTGGCTGGCGCGTGTTTCCGCGCCTTAGAATGATACTGGATCAAAACAGTATGATGTGCAACTCATATATTTCAGATATTCTAGTTGCGATCAATGCGTTCCTGCCGTTATCGTGCCAAGCTGAGGGCAATGCACCGCACCCTGCGGAAGCCGGCGCATGAAGGGTCCGGCGGGGCGTCAGGCACTTTTGCCATGCAAAAAATATATCAGGAGGAAGCGCAATGGATACAGTAATCGGCGCAGCCCGGTCCGGCTGCCGTGGGGGCAATGGCGCGCCGTCGGCGCCCGCCTCTCGCTGAGGCGCGCCTGATGGACGCGTCGACCCATTCCGTGCGCGGCAGCTGGGACACGCTGGCCCGCAACTACGAGGCCCGCATCGCCCGTGGCCTCGCGCTCGCCGGCTCCAAGGTGGTGCCCGCCGCGCAGACGACCGCACTGATGGAAGCGGTGATCGAGCCGGGCGACCGGATCTGCATCGAGGGCAACAACCAGAAGCATGCCGATTTTCTCTCACGCGCCCTCGCCGACGTGGCGCCCGAACGGGTTCACGACCTGCACGTGGTGCAGTCGAACATCGCGCTGGCGCCACATCTCGACATTTTCGAGAGCGGCATCGCCCGGAAACTCGACTTCTGCTACGCCGGCCCGCAGGGGCTGCGCCTCGCCCAGCTGGTGAAGGCCGGCAAGGTCGAGGTCGGCGCGATCCATACCTATCTGGAACTCTACAGCCGCTATTTCGGAGACCTGACGCCCCGTGTGAGCCTGATCGCGGCGGAGGCGGCGGACCGCGACGGCAACCTCTATACCGGCCCCAACACCGAGGACACGCCGGCCATCGTCGAGGCGACGGCGTTCCGCTCCGGCGTGCTGATCGCCCAGGTCAACCGCATCGTCGACAAGGTGCCGAGGGTCGACGTGCCGGGCGACTGGGTGAGCTTCGTCGTCGAGGCGCCCAAGCCCCATTACATCGAGCCGATCTTCACCCGCGACCCCGGCGCCATCACCGACATTCAGGTGCTGATGGCGATGATGGTGATACGCGGCATCTACGAGAAATACGGCGTCACCCGGCTCAATCACGGCATCGGCTTCGATACCGCCGCCATCGAACTGATCCTGCCGACCTATGCCGAGGAACTCGGGCTGCGCGGCAAGATCTGCCGCTACATGTCGGTGAACCCCTGCCCCACCTTGATCCCCGCCATCGAGTCCGGCTTCATCGAGGCGATCCACTGCGCCGGCTCGGAACTCGGCATGGAGCACTACGTCTCCGAACGCTCCGACGTGTTCTTCATCGGCCGCGACGGCACGATGCGCTCCAACCGCGTCTTCTGCCAGCTTGCCGGCCACTATGCCGACCTGTTCATTGGCTCGACATTGCAGATCGACCTTGAGGGCAATTCCTCCACCGCCACCCATGCCCGCATGACCGGCTTCGGCGGCGCGCCAAATTTCGGCTCGGAATCGCGCGGGCGGCGCCATGGCAGCCCGGCCTGGCTGCGCGCGGGACAGGAGGCCCATCGCGAGGGCATGCCGCGCGGGCGCAAGCTGGTGGTGCAGATGGTCGAGACCTTCAAGGAAGGGCTGTCGCCGACCTTCGTCGAGCGGCTCGACGCCTGGGACCTGATGGACACGTTCGACCTGCCGCTGCCCCCGGTCATGGTCTATGGCGACGACCTCACCCACATCGTGACTGAGGAGGGCATCGCCAACCTCCTGCTGTGCGACACGCTCGCCGAGCGGGCGCAGGCGATCCGGGGCGTCGCCGGCTACACCGAGGTCGGCCGCAAGCGCGACCGCCGGATGGTGGAGGCGCTGCGCGAGCGCGGCGCCATCGTCTATCCCGAGGATATCGGCGTCGACAAAAGGCTGGCGAGCCGCGACCTGCTGGCCGCCCGCTCGATCAAGGACCTCGTACGCTGGTCCGGGGGTCTTTATGCGCCGCCGGCGCGTTTCAAGAACTGGTAGGAGGGCGCGGCATGGAGCGTCTGGAATTTCGTTTCGCCGGCCGGCCCGGCACCCCTCTCGCCGCCGGCGGCGAGGCGCTGGTGGGCGTGGTGGGCTCGGGCAATCTGGAAGTGATGATCGAGCGCGCCGATCTCGGCGGCGGCTGCCACGCGGTGGTCGATACCTCGATCCGTGGCTTCGGCGAGACCTGGGAGCAGGTGCTCGGCGATTTCGTCGCCCGGCTCGGCCTCGCCAATATCCGCCTCTCGATCAATGACGGCGGCGCCACGCCGGCCGTGGTGATGCTGCGGCTGGACCAGGCCTGGGCGGACCTTGAGGAGACCGGCGCATGATTCCGGCCCGCCACAGTTTTCTGGAAGCAAGCGCCCGCGCCCGGCTGCGCGGCCTGCTCGACGCCGGCTCGTTCCGCGAGTTCTGCGGTCCCTCCCGGCGCCTCACCAGCCCGCATCTGCCGGCGCTTGGCATGCCGGTCGCCTTCGACGACGGCATCGTCGTCGGCGAGGGCGCGATCGAGGGCCGCCCGGTGCTCGCCGCCGCGCAGGAAGGCGGCTTCATGGGCGGGGCGGTCGGCGAGGTGCACGGCGCCAAGCTCGCCGGCCTTCTGGAGCGCGCGCTCGACACCCGCCCGGATGCGGTGGTGCTGCTGCTCGACAGCGGCGGCGTGCGCCTGCACGAGGCCAATGCCGGGCTGATCGCCATGGGCGAGATCCAGCGCGCCGTCTTCGACGTCCGCGCCGCCGGCATTCCTGTCATCGCGGTGATCGGGGGACGCAATGGCTGCTATGGCGGCACCTCGATGATCGCACGCTCCTGCGACCGCATCGTCGCCAGCGAGGAGGGGCGCCTCTCGGTGTCCGGCCCCGAGGTGATCGAAGCGGTAGAAGGCATCGAGGAATTCGATGCCCAGGACCGCGCGCTGGTCTGGCGCACCATGGGCGCCAAGCACCGCCGGCTGATCGGCGAGATCGACACCATCGTCGCCGACGACATCGAGGCGTTCCGCGGCGCCGTCGCCGCCGCGCTCGACGACGCGCGGGCGCTCGACCTCGACGCGCTGGAGGCCGAGCATGCGCGCCTCGCCACCCGCCTCGCCCGCTTCGAGGGCGTGAAGGATGCCCGCGAGATCTGGGCCGCGCTCGGGGTCAACGATCCCGACCGTGTGTCCGACATCGAGGCGGACGAATTCAACCGCCTCGTCGCCGTTCTGGAAGGAACCCGCCCATGAAGGCCGATGCCGCTGCCGCGACCGCCGGCGCCTCCTCCACGGAACGCCTGATCGATACGCTGTTCGAGGACGCCCGCGTCACCCGCACCGGCGCGCTGGTGACGGGCGTCGGCACGCTCGACGGGCAGCAGGTCGCCATCCTCGCGACCGCCGAGCGCACCTATGTCGGCGCCGACCTCGCCCTCGCCATGTCCCGCTATGTGCTCGACGTCATGCACGACGCGCCGGGACGCCCGATCCTGATCATCGTCGACAATAGCGGCCATCGTCTCGGCCGCTGGGACGAGCTGATGGGCAATAATGGCTGCCTCGCCCATCTGGCCGCCTGCCTCTACGCCGCGCGCCGGCGCGGGCACCTCGTCATCGGCCTCGTCAACGAACTGGCGGTCAGCGCCGGGTTCATGGCCCTCGGCATGGCGACCGACGCCTGCTACGCGCTGCCGGCGGCGGAAGTCCGGGTGATGGCGCTGAACGCCATGGCGCGTGTCACCAAAGTGCCGCTCGACCGGCTGACCGAGCTGTGCGCGACCTCGCCCGTGCTGGGGCCGGGGGTGGAGAACTTCCTGCGCGTCGGCGCCCTGCGCGCGATCTGGTCCGGCGATCTGCGGGCGCATCTGCGCGAGGCGCTGACCGAGGCGCCGGCCGGCGCGGACACCCGCCGCGCCCTCGGCCAGGAGCGCGGCGGACGCGCACTGGCGCGCGACGTCGCCGCCCAGGTGCGTGCGGGAGCGTGACGGCGATGCGTCCGGCCGCCCGTTCGTGGATCGGCGCCGCCCCCGCCCTGCCGCGCGGGGCCGCGAGGCCGTGGCCCGCCCTCGCCCGCCACGATCTGGTCTGGCTCGACCCGGTGGAGGCCCCGGCGCGCCTGCTGGCCGCGCGCGAGCCGGACCGGGAACTGGCCGCCGCGTGGGTACGCGCCGGCCGCCCCTTCGTGGTCCGGCGGGAGGACGCCGCGAGCGCCCTCGCCTCTGCCGGATGGCTCGCCCTCGGCCTGCCGCTGCCGAGCCGGCTCGACCGCCGCCGCCTCGCGCTTCGCGCGCCGCGCGAAGTAGTGCTGCGAACCGGCTCCATGCCGCTGCTGGCGGACGCCTGCGACGCCGCCTTCTCCGGCTGGCGCCGCTCCCTGCGCCAGCTTTGCCGGCAACTGTCCGGCAGCGGCGCGGCGGTGCGCACCTATGGCTCGCTCGGCTGGCAGCATCTGACCGGCGAGCCCTATCTCCACCCCGCTTCCGACATCGACCTTCTGATCGAGCCGGGTCCCGGGGCGGATATCGAGCGGCTGCTCGCCGTGCTGTCCGACGCCAGCGCCCACGACTGCCCACGCCTCGATGGCGAGATCACCCTCGCCCCCGACCGCCGCGTCGCGTGGCGCGAGCTGTTCACCGACACGCCCGAGGTGCTCGTGCGCGGGCTCGACGAACTCTCCCTCGTGTCGCGGGAGAGCGTGCATCGCCTGCTTGAGCCGGGCGTCGCGGCATGCTGACCAACGCACGCGCGCATCGGGCCGACCCGCCGCTGGCGGCCGGGGTGGCCGCCGAGATCGACCGCTGCGCGCTCTGGGCGCTCGGCATGGAACTGCGGCTCTATCCCAAGGCCGGGCTGGTGAGCTTCGTCGATACGGGCAGCCATCGCGACATGGACGCCGCCACCTTCCGGCGCAGCGCCGCCGCTCTGGAGGGCTATTTCGGCGGCATGGCCGAGGCGGGCGCCGCCGGCGCGCGCTTCGCCGAACTCAAGGCGCTCGGCATGGCGGCGGAGGCACGCATGTTCCGGGCGACGGGCGGCATCAACACCCATCGCGGCGCGGTGTTCTCGCTCGGTCTGCTGGCCGCCTCGGCGGGCCGCAGCGATCTTCGGGACGAAGGCGCCGACGCGCTGGAACATGGCCTGCGCCTCTGCGAGCGGGTCGGCCTGTGGGGTCCCGACATCCTCGCCGCCCGCCCGCCCGTCGATGCCAGCCACGGCGCGCAGGTACGGGCGCGCTATGGCGCGGCCGGCGCGCGCGAACAGGCGGCGGCCGGCTTCCCGGTGCTGCGGCGCCACACGTTGCCGGCCTTCGCCCTCGCCTGCCGGCGGGGCGCCAGCGTGGAGGCGGCGGGCCTGCACGCCTTCTACGCCACCGTCGCGGTGCTCGACGACAACAACCTGCTGTACCGAGCCGGTCCCGACGGCCTCGCTTTCGCCCGGCAGTCCGCCGGGGACTTCATGGCGGCCGGCGGCATGCTGGTGGGCGAAGGATACGGGCGGGCCCGGGCGCTGCACGAGAGCTTCGTCGCCCGCCGTCTCAGCCCGGGCGGCGCGGCCGATCTGGTCGCGGCCGCCTTCTTCCTCGCGGCCATGGCCGGGCTTGTTCCGGGGCGGGCACTGCCATGGCGCTGATGCTGCTATGTCCCGGGCAGGGCAACCAGCACCCGGCCATGTTCGAGCGGCTCGTCGACGAGGCCGCCGCGCGGCCGATCCTCGACCTTGCCTCGGCGCGGCTCGGCATCGACCTGCGCCGGCTCGGCAGCGCGGAGGATCGGCTCGACTATGCCGACAACCGGACCGCGCAGATCCTGCTCACCGCGCACTGCCTCGCGGTGCATGCCGTGCTCGGCGAGGAAACCGGCGATATCTGCATCGGCTACAGCGTCGGCGAGATCGCGGCGCTCGCCTGCGCCGGCGGCCTCGATCCGGTCGCGGCGTTCGACGTCATCGACGCCCGCGTGCGCTGCATGGACGAGGCGCGCCGCGACAGCGGGCTGGAACAGTCCATGATGGCAGTGATCGGCCTTCCGCTGGCACGGATCGCCGCGCTGGCCGAGGCGGCCGACCTTGCCGTCGCCATCGTCAACGGGTCCGACCATGTGGTGCTCGGCGGCGCGGCGGGCACGCTCGAGCGCATCGAGGCCGAACTGGCGGCGCAGGGTGCCCGCACGGTGAAGCGCCTGCCGGTGCGGGTCGCCTCGCATACGCGCTTCATCGCGGCGGCCGGGCCGGCTTTCCGCGACGTGCTCGCCCGGGCGCCGCTGCGCCGGGCGCGGCGCCACATGCTGTCGGGGATAGACGGGCGGGTCCTGCGCACCCCGGAGGAGGCCGCCGACGCGCTCGCCGAGCAGCTTCATACAAGGCTCGATTTCCGCCGCTGCCTGGAACTGGCGGGCGAGCGCGGGGCGCGCTTCGCCGTTGAAATCGGCCCCGGCCACAGCCTGACGCGGCTGTGCGCGGAGATCCTGCCCGACGTGCCGGTGCGTCCCTTCGAGGATTTCCGCTCGACATCGGGGCTTCTCAAATGGATCGAGCGCACCCGTCAGCAGGCGGGTTGAGGGAATTATCCCGTCGCGAAGAGCGCGATCACCTCGTCGAGCCGGTCGATCTCAAGATCGGCATCGCCGAAACCGCCGCCGCTCGGGCGATAGCCGACCACGAAGAGGCCGGCGGCGCGGGCGGAGAGCACGCCGGAGCGGCTGTCCTCGACGGCGACGACCCTCTCCGGGGCGAGGCCGAGGCGCCGGCAGGCGGCGAGATAGGGCTCGGGATCGGGCTTGCCGCGCGCGACGTCATCGAGGCTCAGCGAGAAGGAGAGCGCATCGGCGATGCCCAGCGCGTCGATATTGGCGTCGACCACGCTGCGGCTGGAATTGGACACGCAGGCCTGCGCGATGCCGATCTTCTCCAGCGCGCGGATCGTCGCCACCGCCTGCGGCAGGCTCACCAGCGAGTCGCGGTTCTCGACGTAGTGGGCGTTGATGCGCGCGATCCATTCCGCCTCCCGTACCTCGGCGGCGAGGCGCGGCGAAATCTGCGTCCATACATCGTGCATGTGGATGCCGCGAAAGGCCTGGTCCGGCAGGTCGGAGACATCCGAGCCCAGCGCCCGGCAGGCGGCGAGCAGGGCGCGGTGGTGCAGCGGCTCGCTGTCGACCAGCGTTCCGTCGATATCCCAGGCGACGGCGCGGAAGGCTCCGGCGATCGGGCTCATGCCGGCTCCCGCGCGGCTTCGAGCGTGCGGTAGAGGGCGCGATAGCGCGCGTAGCCGGCCGCATAGGTGTCGGCATGGGCGGGGTTGGGCTGGAGCACCTCGTCCTGCTGCACGAAGCGGGCGATACCCGCCCAGTCGGCGAGGCCGACGCCCACCGCCGCCGTCCAGGCGGCGCCGAGCGAGGAGCCGGGATGGCCCTTGAGGCGGTGGACGGGCTGGCCGAGCACATCGGCGACGATCTGCATCCACACGCGCGAATGCGAGCCGCCATCCGACACCAGCACGCGCGCGGCGGAATGGCCCATGTCGCGCAGCACCTCGACATGGTGGGCGCAGGCATAGGCATAGGCTTCCAGCAGCGCCCGCCAGAGATGGCCGATGTCGTGCGAGAGGGTGAGCCCGTCGAACACGCCGCGCGCGGCGGGATCGTGCAACGGGGTCTTCTCGCCGAGGAAATAGGGCAGCACCGTCAGCCCGTCGGCGCCAGCCGGTCGCGCGGCGGCGAGCTGGTCGAGATGCTGATGGACGCTGACGCCTTCGCGCGCAGCTTCAACCGCCTCGCCGCCGGCGAAATTGCGCACGAACCAGTTGAGCCCGGAACCGCCGGTCGACATGCAGCCATTGGGCATGAACAGGCCGGGAATCAGGTGGTAGTCGAGATACATCCGCGGATCGGGCTTCACCTGATCGGTGGCGACGAGGATGTCGATAGCGCCGCCGAATTTCAGCAATATGTCGCCCTTGCCGGTGACGCCGGCGCCCAGCGCCGAGGCGATCATGTCGGCGGCGCCGCCGATGACAGGCGTACCCTCAGTGAGTCCCGTCTCGGCCGCGCCGGCGGCGCTGACCCGGCCCATCACCTCGTGCGAGGCGGTCTTGCGCGGGATGGCGCTGCGCGCGATGCCGGCCCAGGCGACGAGTTCGTCGTCGATCTCATGGCGGGAGACGTCGACGAAGCCGGCCTCCAGCGCCCAGTTCTGCTCCACCGCCTTCTCGCCGGTGAGCCGCCAGTTCACATAGTCGTAGGAGCCGAACACCGTCTCGATGCGCGCGAAGACATCCGGCTCATGCCGGGCGATCCAGCGCAGCTTGGCGGTAACGAGTTGCTGGTTGATGCCGTTGCCAGCCTTGGCGATGAAGGACGCCTCGTCCTTCTCGGCGCGCAGCTCGGCGACCTCGGCGCCGCAGCGCCCGTCGCTCTGCTGGATGGAGGGGCGCAGCACCGCCCCCTCCGCGTCGAGCAGCACGACGGCCGGCAGCATGCCGGTGACGCCGACCGCGGCGATCCCGGCGGGGTCGATCCCCGCCGAGCCGACCAGTTCGCGCGTGATGGAGCACACATTCGCCCACCATTGCGCGGTGTCCTCCTCCGCCCATCCGGCATGGGGCGACGACAGCGTCACCGGCCGCGACGTCACCGCGACGATCTCGCCGGGCAGACGCAGCAGCAGGCCGATGGTCGAGGTCGTGCCGATGTCGAGGCCGAGAACATAGGCCATGGAGCGGAAACCCTTCTGACGTGGAGGACGGCGCGGTCAGCGGATGGAATTCACCACATCCATGAAGCGCGACACGCGGGCGGCCTCGACCGGGTTCCAGGTGTTGCCGTCGACCTTGAAATGGGTGCCGATCACCACGCCCGAGGCGACGGAGAAGATGTCGCGGATATTGTCGATGTTGACGCCGGTATTGGCGAAGATCGGCACGTCCTTGACGGTCTCGGCCACCTTGCGCAGATGCGACTGGTCCGCCGGCTGGCCGGTGATCGGGCCGGAGACCAGGATAGCGTCGGCGAGCGAGGAGAATACCGCGCTCTTGGCGCGCAGCTCGATCGGGCGCTGGTCGAGCGAGTGGGCAAACTCGGCATTGATGTTGAACAGCATCTTCATGTCGTCGCGGCCGAGATCGTGGCGCAGGCGCGCCGCCTCGGCGCAGTTGGGCTCCCACAGGCCCATGTCGGAGGCGAACAGGCCGGTGAAGATCTCGCGCACGAAGCTGGCGCCGTTGACCGCGCCGATGGCGACGGTGGCGACCGGATCCCAGAGATAGTTGACGCCGAACGGCACCTTCAGATGCGGCTTCACCGCCCGCACGATGGCACTCATCGCCGCGACCGAGGCGGGCGAGCCCTTGAAGACGTAGGGGCGGTCGTTCTCATTGCCGAACATGATGGCGTCGACGCCGCCCGCCTGCAGCTTCTCGACATCGGCCAGCACGCCCTCGATCAGCTTGTCGAGGCCGCCATCGGCATCATAGAGCGGAGCGCCCGGCAGGGCTCCGATGTGGGCCATGGCGATGACGACCTTCTTCTTGTCGCCAAAACACTCGAATACCATTCTCGCTACTCCTTGAGGGCGGTTGCGCGACGCGCGCGCGTCAGTTTCCGGAAAGGGGAGAGACGATGCGCACGTCGACCCGCGCGGCGGCGAGCGCGGCGGCAATGCGCGGGGGCGGCTCGGCATCGGTGACCAGCATGCCGATCTCGCTGAAGGCGCCGACCTGCACCAGCGACATGCGCTGGAACTTGGCGGAATCGCACAGCAGGATCTTGAGGCCCGACCGGCGCAGATAGACGCGCTTCATGTCGGTGTCCTCGAAGGAATAGTCGAAGAAGCCCTCGGCGGTGATGCCCGAGGTGCCGATGACGGCGGCGTCGAACCACAGCTTCTCGAACTGCGCGATGGCGGTGGGGCCGTGCACCGACATCTCCTCCGGCCGCACCCGCCCGCCGGCGACATAGACCTCGGGCGCGCCGCCATCGAGCAGGGTGGAGATGCGCAGGCTGTTGGTGAATATCTTGAGATGGCCGAGTTCGCGCAGATGGCCCGCCATCAGATAGGTGGTGGTGCCGACATCCATGGCGAGGGTGCGGTAGCCGGTGACGAGATTGGCGGCATAGGCGGCGATGGCGCTCTTGGCGTCGGCGCCACGGCGCAGGCGCGCGTCGAAGCGCGGCTCCTCGCTGTCCATGGCGACGCTGGCCGGCGCCTCGGAAAGCACCGCGCCGCCATGCACGCGCACGAGGCGCCCCTCGCGCTCCAGCTCGACGAGATCGCGGCGGATGGTCATGTCGGAGACGCCGAGATCGGCGGCGATGGCGGTGACGGTGATGGTGCCGGACTGGCTGAGCTGATCGAGAATGCGCGCATGGCGCACATGCGAGAGCATGCGCTGGCGCTCCTCGCCGCCGCCGGCCTCAATGCCCGTCCTGTCCGGAAATGACACGTCGTCGCTCATCTCTGCCCCTCGCCGGTTGCGCAGCCCTGCCTCACAGCCTTGTGCGCAAACCCGGCTGGCTCTGTCTAGCGCAGAAAACGAACAAGATCAAACATACATTTCCGCTTGATGTGTGATGATGTTTGGATAAAGTCGACTCCCAACAGAGGAGTTGCACAGATGCCCGCCAGCGCCGCACCGACGCCGACCTACCCCGAACTCGCGGGCCGTCGCGCCCTCGTCACCGGCGGCGCGACGGGCATCGGCCGGGCCATCGTCGGCGCGCTGGCGCGTCAGGGCGTGCGGGTGGCGATCGGCGACATCAATCTCGCGGCGGCCGAGCGCGCCGCCGGCGAGGTCGGCGAAGGGGCCGCGGCGATCGCCATCGACGTGCGCGAGCGCGCCTCGGTGGAAGCGGGCTTCCAGTCGGTGCTGGAGAAGCTCGGCGGCTGCGACCTGCTGATCGCCAATGCCGGCGTCTCCACCATGAACCCCGCGCTCGACCTCACCGACGAGGAATGGAACTTCAATTTCGACGTGAACACGCGCGGCGTGTTCCTGACGAATCAAGTCGCTGCAAGGCATTTCGTCGCCAAGGGCAAGGGCTGCATCGTCAACACTGCCTCGCTCGCCGCCAAGGTCGGCGCGCCGCTGCTGGCGCATTACTCGGCCTCGAAATTCGCCGTGCTCGGCTGGACGCAGGCGTTCGCCCGCGAGCTGGCGCCCAAGGGTATCCGCGTCAACGCCGTCTGCCCCGGCTTCGTGGCGACCAGCATGCAGACCCGCGAAGTCGAATGGGAAGCCAAGCTGCGCGGCGTCACCCCCGAGCGGGTGATCGAGGACTATATCGGCATGACCCCGCTCGGCCGCCTCGAACAGCCGGAGGACGTCGCCGACGTGGTGGCCTTCCTGTGCTCGGAGCAGGCCCGCTTCATGACCGGCCAGGGCGTCAACGTGACCGGAGGCGTCTACACGACCTGAGGCTCGACGCCGGCGGATGCCGGCGTTCGTATTTTCGCATTACGTTCGAACTTGTTTGTTTACGACCCTGCCCGCCGACACTCCCAGCTGCGCAGCGCGGGAGAGCACGGCCGGGAGCCGCAGGAAAGACCCAGGGAATATCTATGTCGTCGATCGAACTCGATCATGTCTCCAAGCTCTACGCCAACGGCGCCTATGGCGTGCGTGACGTCGACCTGCGGATCGAGGAAGGCGAGTTCGTGATCTTCCTCGGCCCCTCGGGCTGCGGCAAGTCGACCACGCTGCGCATGATCGCCGGGCTGGAGAGCATCTCGTCGGGCGATCTGCGCATCGGTGGGCGCAGCGTGAACAATGTCGCCCCGCGCGACCGCAACATCGCCGTCGTCTTCCAGTCCTACGCGCTCTACCCGCACATGAATGTGCGCGAGAACATGGGCTTCGGCCTCAAGATGCGCGGCGTGGCGCGCCCCGTCATCGACGAAAAGATCCGCGAGGCGGCCGCCCTGCTCGGCCTCACCCCCTATCTCGACCGCAAGCCGGCCGCGCTTTCCGGCGGCCAGCGCCAACGCGTGGCGCTGGGGCGCGCCATCGTGCGCGATCCGGTCGCCTTCCTGCTCGACGAGCCGCTGTCGAACCTCGACGCGCAGCTTCGCGCAGAGATGCGGCTGGAACTCGTCAAGCTGCACCGCCGGCTCGGGCGCACCATCGTCCACGTCACCCACGATCAGGTGGAGGCGATGACGATGGGCGACCGCATCTGCATCATGCGCGACGGGCGGATGATCCAGGTCGGCAAGCCGCTCGAGGTCTATGCGGACCCCGTCGACACCTTCGTCGCCCGTTTCCTCGCCACCCCGACCATGAACCTGATCCCCGCCCGGTTGGAGGGGCGCGGCGACGGGCTGGCGGTGGTCGGGCCGGGCTTCGAACTCGCCGTGCCCGCGCGCCACCGCGAGGCCTATGGCCCGCATGCCGGCCGCGACGTGATCTTCGGCCTGCGTCCGGAGGACCTGCACGAGGCGCCCCAGCCCGGCTATCAGCGCCTCGACGTCGATGTCGTCGCCATGGAGGCGCTGGGCGTCGAGAACATCCTCGTCGGCCAGGCGAGCAAAGACAAAGCCGGCACCGGCGCGCCGGTCGAGATATCGGCGCGGCTGTCGCGGCACTTCACGGCGCCGGTCGGCGCCCAGGTGCCGCTGCATCTCGACCTCACCCCCATGCACCTGTTCGACCCGCAGACGACGCGCGCCCTGCCGCGCCCGCCTCTGCGCGCGGTCGCGGCCTGAGCCCCGAGGAGGAAACGGCATGCGGCGCCTCGCTCTTCACCTCGGACTGCTTCTCGTCTGCGCCGTCATCCTCCTGCCCCTGCTCTGGGTCGTGCGCACCAGCTTCCTGCCCGAGCCGCTGTCCTACTCCTCCGACCTGCTGCCGGCCTTCACCCTCGACAACTATGTCGACCTGTTCACCAGCACCCGTTACGGGCGCTCCTATCTGAACAGCCTGATCGTGGCGACCGGCTCGGTGGTGATCGCCCTGCCCTTCGCGGCGATGACCGGCTACGCCTTCGCCCGCTTCAAGACCAGCGGCAAGGGCGGGCGCTTCGCGGTGCTCGCCACCCAGATGCTGCCGCCTGTGGCCATCGTGCTGCCGGCCTTCGCGCTGTTCCGCACCGTCGGCCTCACCAATTCGCTGACCGGCCTGATCGTCGTCTATGCCGCGCTCAACCTGCCCTTCCTGATCTGGATCCTGATGGGCTTCTTCGAAGGCATTCCGGTCGATCTCGAATGGGCGGCGCAGACCGACGGGGCGAGCGCCTGGGGCGCCTTCTGGCGGGTGGTGCTGCCGGTGTCGCTGCCGGGCATCGCGGCGGCCGGCGTGCTCGGCTTCATCCTCACCTGGAACGAGTTCCTGTTCGCGCTGGTGCTGAGCGGTCCACAGACGGCCACCGTGCCGGTGGCGCTCTCATCCTTGCAGACATCGAACGGCGTGCAGATCGCCAAGGTCTCCGCCGGCGTGGTGTTGGCCATCCTCCCGTTGGTGATCGCCTCGCGCTTCATCCAGCGATTCATCGTGCAGGGACTGACCTTCGGCAGCGTGAAGTGACGCCGCCGCCGCGCCCGATGGGTGCGAACGACCGAACGGGTGCGCCGTCGGGCGATGCCCGAACCAGAGGAACAGGAGAACGAGATGCAGTTGAAGTGTAGCCTGAAGGCGGCCCTCCTCGGCGCCACGCTGCTGGCCGCCGCCCCCGCCTATGCCCAGTCCGTCACCCTGCGCGCCCTGATGGAGGACGTGCCGGAGACCCAGATCATCGAGAAGCTGCTGCCGGAATTCGAGAAGGAGACCGGCATCAGGGTCGAGTTCGAGAAGATCGGCTATGGCGACATGCACGACAAGCTGGTCGCCCAGCTCGTCTCGCCGGAGAGCTACTACAACCTGCTCGAGGTCGACTTCCTGTGGGCCGGCGAGTTCCCCACCGCCGGCTGGCTGGAAGACCTCAACCCCTATATCGCCAAGTCCGGCTTCGACCTGAAGCCCTTCATCCCGTCCATGCTGGACCTGCTCGGCCAGACCAAGGACGCGACGCCGATCCTGCCCATGTACAATTACTCGATGGGCCTGATCTACCGCACGGACCTGCTGGAAGACGCCAAGGTCAAGGCGGCCTACAAGGCCAAGACCGGCAAGGAACTCGCTCTGCCGAAGACGCTCGCCGAATATGTCGAGCTGTCGAAGTTCTTCAAGGCGGGCGGCGGCGTGGTCGGCGCGGCCATGCAGGGCCAGCGCGGCGACCCGAACGCGATGGAATTCTCCAACTACCTGTTCTCCGCCGGCGGCGCCTATCTCGATGCCGGCCGCAAGGTGGCGCTGAACAGCCCCGAGGGCCTCACCGCGCTCAAGCTCTACGCCGACAACGTGCAGAACGGCGCGCAGCAGGGCGCCCTCTCCGCCACGCTCGACGACACGATGCGCCTGATGTGCGCCGGCGACGCCTTCAGCATGGTCACCTACTGGTGGATGCTGCCGCAGCTCGACAACAAGGAGAAGTGCCCGAAGGTCGCCGGCAAGCTGGCGCTGTCGGTGATGCCGGGCGGCCATGGCGAAAGCGGCGGTTGGGGCTGGGGCATCCCGAAGAACACCTCGGATGAATCCAAGGCCGCAGCCTGGAAGTTCATCGAATGGGTGCAGGGCAAGAAGATCTCGGTCGCCCGCGCCATGGAAGGCCACGCGCCGGTGCGCTCGGACGTCTACACCGACCCGGCGGTGCTGGCGAAGTATCCCTTCTACAAGACCGCGCTGGATGTCGTCGCCTCGGGCAAGTCGTTCCCGATCTTCGCCTATTCCGCGCAGTACGAGGACGTGCTCGGCGCCCAGCTCTCGCTGGCGGCCGGCGGACAGGCCAAGCCCGAGGACGCCCTCAAGGCGGCGGCCGACGGCCTGACCCAGCTCCTCGCCAAGTAAGGCGAGCGAGAAACGCTCACGCCCGACCCCTCAACGTGTGAGCGTCGGAGCCCCGCCTCCGGGCGGGGCTCCATCCCTTTCACCGACCGCCGGCAGGCGAACGAGACGGAACGACACGATGCGCGCGGCCCTCATGGATCGGGACTGGCGGAACGGCTGGGCCTTCGCGGCGCCGGGCCTCTTGATGCTGGCGATCGTCATGGGCTTTCCGCTGGTCTATGCGGCGGTGATCTCGGTCTCCTCGCTCACCTTGCTGCGCCCCTCCCTCACCCCGTTCGTCGGCTTCGCCAACTACGCGGCGATGATGAACGATCCCCTGTTCTGGGGCGCGCTGTGGCTGACCATCAAATATTCCCTCGTCACGGTGGCCGGCGAGTTCGTCATCGGGCTGGCGGTGGCGCTCATGATCAACCGCACCGTGACGATGAAGCCGGTCTATTTCGCCGTGCTCACCATTCCCATGGCGATGTCGCCGGTGAGCGTGGCGCTGATCTGGCGCATGCTGCTCCAGCCCAATCTCGGCATCGTCAACCACACGCTGGAAGCGGTCGGCCTGCCGCGCGTCGACTGGCTCGGCAATGCCGACCTCGCGCTGTGGACCATGGCCGGGATCGACATCTGGCAGCAGACCTCCTTCGTCGTGCTGATCCTCGCCGCCGGCCTCGCCTCGCTGCCGCGCGACCCCTATGAGGCGGCCGAGGTCGACGGGGCGTCGCCCCTCCAGCAGTTCTGGTACATCACCCTGCCGATGCTGCGGCCGGTCGCCGCCATCGCGGTCATCATCCAGCTCATCAACGAATTCCGCACCTATGACCTGCCCTACATCCTGACCAAGGGCGGACCGGGCACCTCCACCGAGGTGCTGAGCTTCTTCGCCTATCGCCGCGCCTTTCTCGGGCTGCACCTCAACGAGGGCGCGGCGGCGTCCTTCGTGCTGCTGCTGATCGTGCTGGGCCTGACCGTGCTGTTCTTCGCCACGCTGGAGCGGCGCCGCTAGCCGGCGGCGACGCCCCCCCCCGGCGGCGTTGTCAGGCATTCGCCTTGAGCACGTCGGCGAAGCGATCGAGGAAGATATCGGCATGCTCGCGGGCGAAGGCGAGCGGCGGGCGGATCTTCAGGATGTTGGCGCCCGGCCCGGTGGCGCTGATCAGCACGCGGCGCTCGCGCAGGCCGTTGACGATGCGGCTGGTGAGGGCGGCATCCGGCGCCCTGGTGGCGCGGTCCTCCACCAGTTCCAGCCCGGTGAACTGCCCCGCCCCGCGCACGTCGCCGATCGCCTCATAGCGGCCGGCGAGATCGCGCAGCCCCGCGCGCATATAGTCGCCCACCTCGCGCGCGCGCTCCGGCAGGCCCTCGCCCTCCATCACGTCGAGCACGGCGAGGCCGACCGCGCAGGCCACCGGATTGCCGCCGAAGGTGTTGAAATAGCGCGCCTTGCGGCCGAATTCCTCGACCAGATGCGGCTTCATGATGACCCCCGCCATGGGGTGGCCGTTGCCCATCGGCTTGCCGACCGTCACCATGTCGGGCACCAGCCCGTGGCGGGCGAAGCCCCAGAACTGCGGCCCGACGCGTCCGAAGCCGGGCTGCACCTCGTCGGCGATGAACAGGCCGCCCGCCTCGCGGATCGCCGCGACCGCCTCCTCGAGGAAGCCGGGCGGATCGGCGAACACGCCGTCGGAGGAGAAGATGGTGTCGACCAGCAGCGCTGCCGGCTCGATGCCCTGCGCGCGCATGTCGGCGATGGCCGCGCGCACCCCGGCGGCGAAGGCGGCGCCCACTTCGGCGGCGCCGCGATAGCCGTCCGGCGGCGCGACGAAGCGCACATGCGGGCCGGGCTGCACATAGTCGCCCAGAGAGGGCGAAAGCTCGGACACCGCGCTGGTGAGGCCGTGATAGGCGAGGCGCGTGACGATCATGCCCTGCCGGCCGGTATAGGCGCGGGTGATGCGCAGCGCGAGGTCGTTCGCCTCCGAACCGGTGCAGGTGAACATGATGTGGCCGAGCCCGGCCGGCACCTTGGCCAGCAGCCGCTCGGCATAGTCGAGGATGGTCTCGTGCAGGTAGCGCGTATGCGTGTTGAGGATCGACGCCTGCCGCGCCAGCGCCTCGACCACCCGGGGGTGGCAGTGCCCGACCGAGGCGACGTTGTTGTAGACGTCGAGATAGGCGTTGCCGGCGGGATCGTAGAGCCACACGCCCTCGCCGCGCACGATATGGACCGGCTGCTGGTAGAACAGCCGGTAGGCCGGGCCGAGCAGCTTCTCGCGGCGGCGGATCAGATCCTTCTCCGCCTCCGGCAGGGCGGCGGCAGCTTCGGGATCGAACGCATTGACCATCGACATATGGCTATTTCCCCAGGCAGGCGGCCACGAGCCGCGCGCGGGCGCGCGCGGGGCCGATGACGGCGAAGCGTTCCAGCCCGTCCCAGGCGGAAGGGCTGTTGCGCAGGATGTAGGCGCGGTTCTCGGGGTAGCGCAGCGCGCGCCAGTTGGTGATCGCGACCGTGGTCAGCATGCGCGCGGCGGTGAGATCGAACAGCAGGCTCAGCTCGGTCTCGTCGAGCGGGCGCACCCGGCAATAGGCGGCGGCGAAGTCGGCGACGCCAGCCAGCGGGTCGTCGCCGGCCGCGAGCTGGTAGCTGCAGGCGACGGCGACGTCGTTGACGAGCGCCGTCTCGACCATATCGCCGAAATCGAAGATGCCGGTCACCCGGTCGTGGTCGTGCGCGGCGACCAGCACGTTGAACGGGTTGAGGTCGTTATGGACGATCTGCCGGCGCAGGCGCGGCAGGACGGGCGCCACCTCGGCATCGAAGCGGTCGAGGAACTCGGTCGCCAGCGCGCGCCGCGCCGGGTCCTCGATATGCGCCAGCAGCGGGCGCAGCTTCGCGGCGTGCTGGATGTCCCATTGCAGGAAATGCCCGGCGGCCGGGTGGCCGAAGTCGCGCAGCGCCAGCCCCATGCGCGCCAGCGCCGCCCCCAGCTCCTGCCGCTGGCGGGCGGTGCGCTCGACCTGATAGAGCGGCACGCCGTCGAGCCAGCTCAGCGCGCGCACCACCATGCTCGTGCCGTCCTCTTCCAGCACGAAGGCGGCCTCGCCCGTGCGGGTGCGGCGCAGACAGGGAACGGGAAGCGCGGGATCGCGCGCCTCGATGTGCAGCAGCGCCCTGGTCTGGAAATCGGTGACCAGCCGGTCCTCGGCCGGGTTGGTGACCTTGATCACCAGCGCCTCGCCGGCGGGCGTGGCGAAATGGAAATTCTGGTCCCGCTCGGAGGTGAGCAGCCGCGCTTCGCCGTCGAGCCCGTACTGCTCGCGGAGAATCCGCTCGATCCGGCCGGCGGTAAGCGAGGGCGACGGCGTCGCGAGCGCATCCGCCCGCGGGGCGGTCGTCAGGACGTGGGACATCGGAAAACTCACACCTGCACGCGGGGCAACGGTCACGGCGTCGAGTTGGCGCCGCCGGCCAGGCATTCGCCGCCATCGATCACCAGCGCATGGCCGGTGATGTAGGAGGAGCGGTCGCAGACCAGGAACACCGCCGCCTCGGCGATCTCCTCCGGCCGGCCGAAGCGCCCCATCGGCACCATGCCCGACACCACCTTCTCCAGCGCCCCGCGCCCGCCAAGCTGGGCGGTGTAGGGATCGTTGAAGGCGGTATCGACCCAGCCCGGACAGATGGCGTTCACCCTTATGCCGAAGCGGGCATAGTCGAGCGCGATCTGCTTGGTCATGGTGATGACCGCCGACTTGGTGGTGATGTAGGCCAGCATGCCCTTGTCGAGGAACACGCCGGCATTCGACGCCGTGTTGAGGATGACGCCGCCGCCCTGCGCCTTCATGATCGGCATCGCCGCCCGGCAGGCGGCGAACTGGGCGTGGACGTTGATCGCCCAGGAGCGGTCGAGTTGGCCGCCGTCGATCTCCTCCAGCCCGCCGGCGACCTGGAGCCCGGCATGGTTGTGCAGGATGTCGATCCGCCCGTGCAGGGCCTGTACCTCGGCGATCAGCACCTCGATGGCGGCGGCATCGGCGACGTCGAGCGCGCGCGACTGCGCGCCGTTCCCGGCCAGTTCGGCGCTCGCGCTGGCGGCGGCGCCGTCGCGGTCGGTGGCGTAGACGAGCGCGCCCTCGCGCGCGAAGGCGATGGCCACCGCCCGGCCTATCCCTGAGCCGGCGGCGGTGACGATGGCGATGCGGTCCTTGAGGATCATGGCCGCAGGCTCCGTTCGGTGGCGGCATCGAACAGGTGGATGCCGTCGAAATCGACCGCGAAGCGGGCCGTCGTGCCGAGCGGGGGCACATGGCCGGGCGCGCAGCGGATGGTGACTTCCTGCCCGGCGACCTCGCCGACCACATAGACCTCGGCGCCGCAGGGCTCGACGACGTTGACCTGCACGTCGAAGCCGAAGCGCCCCTCATCGCCGGGCGCGTAGACAAAGGCTTCCGGCCGCAGGCCGAGCAGCACCGTCGAACCCGACGCGGCGGCGACGCCGGCCCATGAGGGGGGAAGCATCAGGGCGGTGCCAACGCCTTCCAGCGCCACCGCTCCGGCCGCCGTCAGCGTGCCGCACAGGAAGCTCATCGCCGGCGAGCCGATGAAGGAGGCGACGAACACCGAGGCCGGGCGGCGATAAAGATCGTCCGGGGTGCCGATCTGCTGGATGTCGCCCTTGTTCATGGCGACGATGCGGTCGGCGAGGGTGAGCGCCTCGATCTGGTCGTGGGTGACGTAGACGACCGTCTTCTTCTCGGCGAGGTGCATGCGCTTGATCTCGGTGCGCATGCTGGTGCGCAGCTGCGCGTCGAGATTGGAGAGCGGCTCGTCGAACAGATAGAGCGCCGGGCGGCGCACGATGGCGCGTCCCATCGCCACGCGCTGGCGCTGGCCGCCGGAAAGCTCGCGCGGCTTGCGCTCCAGCAGATGCTCGATCTTCAGCATGCGGGCCGCCTCGGCCACGCGCGCGTCGATCTCGGGCTTGGGCGTCTTGTTGAGCTTGAGGCCGAAGGACATGTTCTCGGCCGCGCTCATATGCGGGTAGAGCGCGTAGGACTGGAACACCATGGCGATGTCGCGGTCCTTGGGCGCCATCCAGGTGACGTCCCGCTCGCCGATCATGATCTGGCCGCCGGAGACCGATTCAAGGCCGGCGATCATGCGCAGAAGCGTGGTCTTGCCGCAGCCCGACGGGCCGACGAGCACCACGAACTCCCCGTCATCGATCGCGAGGTCCAGCCCGTCGAGCACGCGCACGGGCCCGAAATGCTTGGAGACCTGCCGAATTGTAACGCCTGCCAAGTCCTTGCTCCTGCTCAGTATCTCTTCACGAACAGGCCGCGGCGCGTATAGACGGCGGCGGCCTCCTCGATCAGGGCGGCGACGCGCGCGGCGCCATAGTCGCGGCGAAGCTGCGCCGCGCGGTCGAGAAGCTGCTGCGCGTCGCGGGCACGGCCCGGCCGCAGCAGCTCATAGGTGTCGAGGATCAGTTCCTGCGGCACGCGGACGAGATCGGCCGCGCGCTCGAAATTCTCCGCCAGCGTGGCGCGCCCGGCGGCGCGGGCGATGCGCGCCTGAAGCAGCAGTGCCTCCGGCGTGATGGCGATATCCTCATTGCCGACCTCGCCGGAAAGCACGGCCTCCAGCGTGAGGGCGGAAAGCGGCTTGCCCGTGGGGGTCTTCACCCGCTCGGGCGCCTTTTCCGAGACGGGATATAGGTCGAGGTCGCTGACGGGTTTCGCACTCATTGCGCAGCCTCCGGCGCACGCTTTTCGGGGTGGTAGGTGAGTTCGATGGGGTGGCCCGTCGGTTCGATGAGACCGGTCTCGATGGCGTAGAGCAGCGCCACCCGCACATGGAAGCGCGCGCCCAGCGCTTCGCCATGGGTGGGCACCACCACCGGCTCGGGCGCCTCGCCGAAGGTGTGGCGGGCGGCGTTGCGGCCGAGCGCGCGATAATGGTCGAGCCCGGCGAGGGGGGCGTTGGAAAACAGTTCGAGGTTCATGTGCGGCATGCGGTCGGCCTGGTGCAGCACCGTCGTGCCCTTGGCCTGAATGCCGATTCCGAAACCCGAGCCCGACAGCCGGGCGGCGGCGAGGCCGAGGAAGGAGGTGTCGGCGGTGTGCACCATCCGCACCAACCGCGCCGTGCCGCCGCCGTCCTCGATGCCGCCAACGAGGGCCGCCACCACGTCCGCCAGCGCATGGCCGGCCGTGGTCTGGTGCAGCTGGCGGGCAAAGGCGGGGCTGACGCCGATCACCACCTCATGCGGGTCGGCACCCTTCGCCGCCACGCCGGCGGGCACCAGCCAGTCGGCATCCCCCGCCGCATCGGCGGCGACATTCTCCGCCGCCAGCACGCGCTCGCGGGTGAGCACGTTGCGGATGCCCTGCACCTGCTGCCAGCGCTTCTGCGGCATGCGGTAGCCGGTTCCGGGGCCGCGATAGTCGTTGGGATCGTTGACGGCGCTCATCACCCGCCCGTCGCGCACCAAAGCGGAGGTCTGGAGATAGTCGCCGGAAATGCGCTGGCGCAGCATCAGCAGGAGGTTTTCCGCTTCCTCGGCGTAGCCGCGCCTGGCCAGCGCCCGCACCACGTCGAGCGCGGTGAGGCCACGCGCCTTGATGGCGGCGCTGATCGGCGTCACCTCGCCGGCGGTGTAGCTCTGCGTCTCCTCCGAGCCGGAGGCGAACACCACCGACAGCAGCCGCTCCCGCCCGACCTTGGCAAGACCGAGTTCGTCCAGCACGTCGGCCAGCGCCTCCACCGCGTGCATGCGCACGCCGAGCACCTGATCCTCGTCGACGGGGGTGAGCCCGCCATCGGTCTGGAAGTCGCGCTGGAGGACGAGATAGTCCTCGATCTCCTCACCGTTGAAGAGCGAGGGGTTGAACGAGTTGTCGTATTTCTTGATCGAGCCGAAGCCCGAGCAGATGAGGTCCGAGCCGGCCAGCAGATAGGGCGTGATCTTGGCGCCGACGCGGATCTCGGATTCGCTGGTGCGGGTGTCGTTGCCGGAGGCGCACTCCAACCCGAGCCAGACGGCGATGAGGTTCTCCGCCATCAGTTCGCGCACGCCACCCGCCATGGAGGCGGTGAGCGGGGCGCCGTCGATGCCGCCATTCTGCGTGCCCTGCACGCCCATGGCGCGCTGGAGGCACAGGCAGCGCGCTTCGAGGTAGAGCAGCGAACGCTGTTCGTGAAAGCCCATCAGGAGTTCGGCCGCCGCGCCGGAGGTGCAGCGCGCCTTGATGCCGCGCGAGGCATAGGCGGCGGTCAGCAGCGCCTTCGACCAAGGCGTGTCGTCGCCGTCGATGAAGGCGCGTTCGGTGCCGTAGACCGACACCGTCTCGGCATAGGAGGCCAGCCCGGCGAGGCCGATCTGAAGCTCCTCCGCCTCCTCGATGGAGCACTGGAACAGCACCCCTCCCCGCCCGACCGCCGCGCCCACCGTGCAGGCGAGCGCGTTGGCCCAGCCATTGGAGGCGACCCGCATCGTCGTCTCGATCTCGTCGAAGCCGAGCGCGACGGCGGTCGCGGAATCGGCGGCAAGCTGGAGCGGGTCGTCCTTGGCGTTGGTGACGTGGGCCTGATTGCCGGGGCTCTGGCGCTGGCGCATCTTCGCGTAGGCGAAAGTGATCTCAAGCGCGGACAACCGGCCCACGACCTCGGCGAGGCGCGCCGGCGTCAGACCGCGGGCGAGCGCCTCAAGTTCCTGTCGGGGCACGTTGATATCGACCAGCTTCCGGGCGATGGCGCCCGGGTCCATCGCCATCGCGACCGGGGCCATCTCCGGGTCGATGTGATGGGCGGCGATGAAGGCGTCGATGATGTCGAAATCGCCGGCGGCCTTGCCGTCCATGACGCTCACGCGCCCGCCCTCGATGGTCAGCGACGGCGCGGGATCGTATGGGCTGTGGAAGACCGAGAAGCCCGCCTCCGGGTTCTCGGCGGCGAACAGGTCCTGCCGCAGCGGGCGGGCATCCCATTCGCCGAAACGGCGCCAGCGGTTGCTGGCCGGGGCCGCGCCGTCCTTGCGTGCGTCGCTCATCTCAGTTCTCCCGCATGGTGCGCAGCAGCACCAGCGTCAGCAGGGTGACGACGATCAGAAGGATGAAGGAGACGGCGGCCGCCTGCCCGATGTCGAGGAAGCGGAAGCCGAGGCGGTAGGCATAGAAGGAGATGGTCTCCGTCGCCTTGCCGGGGCCGCCCTGGGTCAGCATGTAGATGAGGTCGTAGCTCTTGAGCGCCGCGATCATGCGGATCATCAGCGTGACCATGATGATCGGCTTCATCAGCGGCCACGTCACGTAGCGCAGGATCTGGAGCCGGCTGGCGCCGTCGATGCGCGCGGCCTCGACCGGCTCGCTCGGCATCGCCTTGAGCCCGGCATAGAGCATGAGCAGCATCAGCGAGGTCTCGTGCCAGATGTCGACGAAGATGACGGTGGCGAGCGCCAGATGGGGGTCGCCGAACCAGCCCTGCGGCGGAATGCCGACGAGGCTGATGAGCCAGTTCACGATGCCGAGGCTCGGGTTGAACATCAGCCGGAACATCAGCGCGACCGCCACCGGCGTCATCAGCACCGGGATCATCAGCACGATGAGGTAGAAGGAGCGCCCCGGCAGATGCGGCTGGTTGAGCAGCAAGGCGAGGCCGAAGGCGATGACAAACTCGAAGACCACGCACAGCACGGTGAGCTTCAGCGTCACCCATGACACATGGGCGAAGTCGTCCGACAGCACCGCCAGATAATTGGCGAAGCCGGCGAAGTCGCCCATGCCGTAGGTGATGATGTATTCTTGGAAGCTCAGATAGATCGAGTACAGCAGGGGCGCGGCGACAACCAGCGCCAGCACGATCACCGCCGGAGCGACGAAGACGTACTGCGCGAGATTGCGGCGGCGGCCGGGGGAACCGGCCCTCATCGTGGCGGTGGTCATCGGTCGCGACCCTGATGTCGTGAGGCACGGGCCCCGGGAGGCAGGCCCCCGGGGCGGGATGGCGCGCTGAAGGGTCCGCTCACTTGAGCAGCGGATCGCCCTTCACGAGACGGCCGAACTTGTCCTGCGAATCCGCCAGCGCCGTCGCCGGAGGCACGTTGTTGGCCAGGACCGAGCCCATCACCTCGGCGAAGGTCTCCACCAGCTGGGTGGAGCGCGACATGATCGGCAGGCCCTTCGAGTGCGCGAGCGCGTTGCCGACCTGCGACATGGCCGGCCACTTCTTGATGAAGTCGGCGTCCTCGTAGATCCACATCTGCGTCGGCTGGCCGCCGGCAAGGGCGCGCTTGTAGGCGACGTCCTTGGACTCGACCCACTTCAGGAATTCCCAAGAGCAGTCCGGGTTCTTGGCGTTGGTCGGCACGGCCCAGCCCCAGGCACCGAGGAAGCTGTCCTTGCCGGGCACGGGGGCGAAGGCCATCTTGCCGACGACGGTGGAGTCCTTGGGGTCTTCCAGCGTCGGGAACAGGAACAGGTAGCTGATCGCGAAGATCGCCTTGCCCTGCTTCAGCGTGTTGGCGACGTCGTCGAAATTGGCGCCGAGCGCGCCCGGCTGGGCGGCGCTGTTGATGAGGTCCGCATAGATGGTGACGGCCTTGGCCGCCTCCGGCGTGTCCATGGTCGGCTTCCACGTCTTGCGGTCGTAGAAGTCGCCGCCCTCGGCGAACAGGTAGTTGGTGGCTTCCATCACCACCGGGTCGGCGCGCTGGGCGGCCATGGCGATGCCGTACATGTCCTTCTGCTTGCCGGACCACTTCACGACCTCGGCGAACTCCTCCAGCGTGGCCGGAATCCGCCAGTCGCGCTTGAACTGTTCCTTGTAGGCCGCCTGGAAGGTCGGGTCCTCGACGATGTCCTTCCGGTAGAGGATGCCCATCGCGTACTGCCAGAAGGGCAGCATGTAGGTCTTGCCCTGCACCGTGCCGTTCAGCGCCATCAGGGCGGGGAAATAGAGGCTGGTGTCGATCTTGTCGCGGGCGATCCACGCGTCCAGATCCCTGATCCAGCCGGCGGTCTTGAACTCGCCGACCCAGTAGCTGTCGACCACCAGCACGTCGTAGCTGGAGGTGGGGGCGGTCAGGCTGGGCACCAGCTTCTCGTGCATCAGCGAGTAGTTGACCGCCTCGATGTTGACCTTGGCGCCGAACTGCTTCTCGAAATCGCCCTTGATGGCCTGGAGCGCCTCGGTGTCCGGCACCGTCTCCATCAGGATGTTGATGTCGGAGCCCTTGCAGACGTCGCTGGCGGCAAAGGCCGGCGAGGCGGCGGCGAGAAAGGCGAGCACGGCGGCACTGGTGCCGAATTTCACGCGTGTCATGACAGTTCCCTTTTGTCGTGAGGCTGGAAGGCCGGTTTGTCCGGTCGGGCTTGTTCGTCAGCCCTTCACCGCGCCGAGGCTGAGCCCGGCAACGAGAAGCTTTCGGATCGCGAAGTAGATGAGCACCATCGGCGCGATGGCGAGCATGGTGGAGGCGCACACCGCGCCGATGGCCGTGCCCTGTTGCGTCACCAGGCTGGAAATGGCGACCGGCAGCGTCTTGGTCTGCTGTCCGGTGAGCATCAGGGCGAACAGGAACTCGTTCCAGCACAGCACGAAGGAGAGCACCGCCGCCGCGCCGATGCCCGGCAGCGCCGCCGGCAGCACGATGCGCCAGAACACGGTGAACGGGCCGGCACCGTCGATCAGCGCCGCCTCGTCAAGCTCGCGCGGCACCCGCTTGAAGAAGCTCACCAGCAGCCAGACCACATAGGGCAGGTTGAAGGTCAGGTAGGTGATGACGAGGCCGGCATGGCTGTCGGCGAGGCCGAGCCGCTTGAAGATGAGAAAAAACGGAATGACGAGGACGATGGGCGGCATCATCTGCGTGGCGAGTATGGCCAGCGGCATCACCGCCCCGCCGGTGCGGAAGCGGTCGATCGCATAGGCGGCGAGCGCGCCGAGCAGCAGGGCGATGGCGGTGGTGAGCAGCGCGACGATCAGGCTGTTCAGGAAGAAGGAGCCGAAATCGAAGCGCAGCAGCACGTCGCGGTAAT
This sequence comes from Ancylobacter sp. TS-1, assembly GCF_009223885.1. NCBI lineage: Bacteria > Pseudomonadati > Pseudomonadota > Alphaproteobacteria > Hyphomicrobiales > Xanthobacteraceae > Ancylobacter > Ancylobacter sp. TS-1. Next base: position 3,857,650 of record NZ_CP045144.1, on the reverse strand, counting down.
TGTCGAGCGTGGGCGCGAAGAACAGGTCGGGCGGCATCTGATAGGCCACCACCTTGTCGGCGAAGGAGGTGCGCAGGACCCACACCAGCGGCAGCAGCACCATCGCCGAGGCGCTGCCCAGAATGAGGTGGGATGCCCACTGCACCCATCGAGACTCGCCGACCATCCTGGGTCTCCGCTGCGATCGATGTTATATGTTATAACAATATTGGGCACGTAGCGGCCGTGGCAAGCGAAAAATCGCCCGTCGACGGTCTAGCCCTAGCCGGCCACGGCCAGCGGGCGGATGTCCTCCTCGTCGTCGAGGAAGCGCATGAGCAGGCGCGCGGCTTCGAGAATATCGCGTTGCACCGCTTCGCTCACGCCATTGGCGTCGCCGGCCGAGGCAAGGCCGATGATTTCATCGTGAACGGTGTTGGCGATGGCGTGGAAGCGCCCCTCGCTAGCCAGCGCGTTCAGCCAAGGCCCCGTCTGAAGCCAAGCAAGATCAATGAGTTCGCGCAGGAAACCCATGCCCGATGCCTCATAGATGCGGAAATGGAACCGCTCATTATTAGCGAGATAGTCGTTGAAGCGCCGGTCGCGGATATCCGCCGTCATCGCCGCCGACAGGGCCTCCAGCTCGGCGATGTCGCGGCCGGTGAGGCGCGGCGCCGCCTCGAGCGCCGCCAGCCCTTCCAGCCGCACCCGGACCTTGGTGATCTCCTGGAAACGGCGGCGGGTGAGCACCGGCACGATGATGGTGCGGTTGGGCTGCAATTGCAGCGCCTGCGAGGCGATGAGGCGCTGCAACGCCTCGCGCACGGGTGTCGCCGAGATGCCCAGATCCTTGCCGAGCCCGCGGATCGTCATCGCCTGTCCGGGCTTGAAACGCCCGGTCCGCAAGGCTTCCCGCAGTGCGGCATAGGCCTGTTCGTGCAACGGCTCCTGAAAGAGTTGCTGCAGCTTCATGCACCCGGGCCTTTCCGATTCCGCGACCGCTATTTGTTATAACAAACCAGATCGCGGACCGGGGCGCAAGGGCGTGACGCCCGAACCGGGGGTGGGAGGCGGCGCGGCAGGCCGTCGGAACGCAAACGGGCGGGCGCGGCCCGCCGCCGCCCCGCCCGTCTCCATCCATGCGAGGCGATCAGGAGGCGATCAGCCCGCCATTGCCAGCTTCAGATTCTGGTCGATCCGGTCGATGAAGCCGGTGGTCGACAGCCATTTCTGGTCCGGGCCCACGAGGAGTCGAGGTCCTTGGTCATGTCGCCGCCCTCCACCGTGTCGACGCACACCTTCTCCAGCGTGCTCGCAAAGGCGGCGAGGTCGGCATTGTCGTCGAGCTTGGCGCGATGGGCGAGGCCGCGTGTCCAGGCGAAGATCGAGGCGATGGAGTTGGTCGAGGTCTCCTTGCCCTTCTGGTGCTCGCGATAGTGGCGCGTCACCGTGCCGTGGGCCGCTTCCGATTCCAGCGTGCGGCCGTCCGGGGTCATCAGTACCGAGGTCATCAGACCCAGCGAGCCGAAGCCCTGCGCCACGATGTCGGACTGCACGTCGCCGTCATAGTTCTTGCAGGCCCAGACATAGCCGCCCGACCATTTCAGCGCCGAAGCCACCATGTCGTCGATCAGCCGGTGCTCGTACCAGATCTTGTGCTTCTCGAACTCGGCCTTGAACTCGCTGGCATAGATCTCCTCGAAGATCCTGCGGAAGCGGCCGTCATACTGCTTGAGGATGGTGTCCTTGGTGGAGAGGTAGACCGGATAGCGCCGGGCAAGGCCGTAATTGAGCGAGGCGCGGGCGAATTCGACGATCGCCTCGTCGAGATTGTACATCGCCATGGCGACGCCGGCGCCCGGGGCCTTGTAGACCTCGTGCTCGATGACCTGCCCGTCGTCGCCGACGAACTTGATCGAGAGCGTGCCCTTGCCCGGGAACAGGAAGTCGGTGGCGCGGTACTGGTCGCCGAAGGCGTGGCGGCCGACGATGATCGGCTGCGTCCAGCCGGGCACGAGGCGCGGTACGTTCTTGCAGATGATCGGCTCGCGGAAGATCACGCCGCCGAGGATGTTGCGGATGGTGCCGTTCGGCGAGCGCCACATCTTCTTGAGGCCGAATTCTTCAACGCGGCCGGCATCGGGGGTGATGGTGGCGCATTTGATGCCCACACCCACCCGCTTGATCGCGTGCGCGGCATCCACCGTGACCTGATCGTCGGTCGCGTCGCGGTTCTCGACGCCGAGGTCGTAATATTCGAGATCGATGTTGAGATAGGGGTGGATCAGCTTGTCCTTGATCAGCCCCCAGATGATGCGCGTCATCTCGTCCCCGTCGAGCTCGACGACGGGGTTTGCCACTTTGATCTTTGCCACCGGAACGCTCCTGAAAACCACGTCGCGGACGACCCCGGCGGCGCGCCGCCGGGGTACGCCTGAACGAACCTCAGACCACCTTGACGGTCAGGGTGCCGACGCCGTCGACCCCGCCTTCGAGCAGGTCGCCGCGCACGATGGCGCCGACGCCGGCCGGCGTGCCGGACATGATGACGTCGCCCGGCTGGAGCACGAACAGGCCGGAGAGGTAGGAGATCATCTCCGGCACCTTCCAGATCATCTGGTTGAGGTCGCCGAGCTGGCGCGGGGTGCCGTTCACGTTCAGCCACACCTTGCCGTCGGTGGGATGGCCGATCTTCGCCGCCGGCACCAGCGCCGAACAGGGCGCGGAGGCCTCGAACGCCTTGCCCACTTCCCACGGGCGGCCGAGCTTCTTGGCCTCGCCCTGCAGGTCGCGACGGGTCATGTCGAGCCCGATGCCGTAGCCCCAGACGTGCTCCATCGCCTTCTCGACCGGGATGTTGACGCCGCCCTTGCCGATGGCGACGAGCATTTCGAGCTCGTAATGCACGTCCTTCGACTTGTCGGGATAGGGGAAGGTGCCGTCGGTAATGACGTTGTCGGGGTTCTTCTGGAAGAAGAAGGGCGGCTCCTTGTCGGGATCGTGCCCCATTTCGATGGCGTGCTCGGCGTAGTTGCGGCCGACACAGTAGATGCGGTGGATCGGGAACAGCTTGTCCGAGCCTTCGACGGGAAGCGTCGGAATGCCAGGAGGCGTGATCACGTAGGCGGAATTATCGATGGGCGCGTTCATCAGCGTACTCCTGCATAATAGTCGACGCGTTTTTCAATGCTTTCGATCAGGGCCGACAATCCCATCGCCGCAGCGAAGAGGATGATCGTCAGTGCCCAGAAGTTTTCCATGTCGAAATTGCGCGAGTAAAGCTCGAACAACTCGCCATAGCCGATGATCGACACCAGCAACTGGCCGATCACCACGCCCTTCACGCCGCGCACCACGCCAAGCCGGATGCCGGCGAGGATTTCCGGCAGCGCGGCCAGAAGGATGATCTTGCCATAGAGCGTGGCGCGCGAGGCGCCGTAGCTGCGGCCCATCTCGATCAGCGAGGGCGGCACGCCCTGAACGCCGGCCCGCGTGTCCAGCACGATGATCCAGACCGCGAACAGGAAGACGGTGACGACGACGGTGGTCTCGCCCATGCCGAACAGGATCATCAGCACCGGCACCAGCGCCGAGAGCGGCGCCGAGACGAAGATGTTCACCCAGATGCCGAGCAGGTTGTCCGCCGTCTTCGAGCGCCCCATGAGCACGCCGATGGCGACGCCGGCGACGATCGCGAACGCCATTCCGACGAGGAAGCTGTTCAGTGTGGTGAGCGCCGCCGCCTGCCAGGTGCCGGTCTGCACCAGCGCCACGGCCGCCACCAGCACATTCGAGAGCGGGGGAATGAGGAACATCGCCCCGGAGCGCCCCACGATCTCCCACACGACGCACCAGACAACCAGCGAGGCCATCATCGGGACGCGAAAACCGAAAAGGGTCATGCCGTCCTCCCCTAGTCGACGTAGCGCTTGAGGCCCTGCCAGATCTCCTCGACGGTGTCGAGATAGCCCTGGTCGCGGCGGATGGCGTCGGGAGAGGCGGAGCGGTCGATCTCCGGCTCGATGATCTGCGCGATGCGGCCGGGCCGGCGCGACAGGATGACGATGCGGTCCGAGCAGTAGACCGCCTCCTCGATGGAATGGGTGACGAAGATGAAGGTCTTCTTCTCCTTCTCCACCAGTTCGAGCAGGTCCTCCTGGAACTTGCGGCGGTTCTGCTCGTCCACCGCCGAGAACGGCTCGTCGAGGAGGAGCACGTCGGCGTTCACCGCGAAGGCGCGGGCGAGGCCGACACGCTGGCGCATGCCGCCGGAAAGCTCGTGCGGGAACTTGCTCTCGAAGCCGGAGAGGCCGACCTCGGCGATGTATTTATGGGCGATCGCCTGGCGCTCGTCCTTGCCCATGCCCTTCAGTTCGAGGCCGAAGGCGACGTTGCGCATCACCGTCGCCCAAGGCATCAGCGCGAAGTCCTGGAAGACGAAGGCGCGCTCGGGGCCGGGGCCGGTGACGGTCTTGCCGTTCACGCGGATCTCGCCCGCCGTCGCCGGGATGAGGCCGGCGATGATCTTGAGCAGCGTGGTCTTGCCGCAGCCGGAAGGCCCGAGCAGCGTGGTGAGCTTGCCGGCGGGGAAGTCGAGGTCGATGGAGCGCAGCGCCTCGACCTCGTTATACATTTTGCAGATGCCCCGGACCTCGACGGCGACGTCGGAGCCGGCGGTCCGGGTGGCGGCGGTGGCCGCCTCGGCGGTGATGTTCCGCATGTTCAGGACTTCCTCTTCTCGGGACGCAGCACGCGAAGCTCGAAAGCCTCAAGCGCGGCGAGCGTGAGGGTGGACACGAGGATGATGGAGACCACCGCGGCGTACATTTCCGGGTAGTCCGCCACCGAGCGGTGATAGGTGATGAGATCGCCGATGCCTGTCGGGGTGATCAGCAGTTCGGCGAGGATGACGCCGATGAAACCGGCGGCCAGACCCAGCCGCAGCCCCGCGAAGATGACCGGGCTGGCGTCCGGTATGATGATCTTGGTGATGCGCTGCCACCATGTGCCCTGGAACGAGTAGCACATCGCAACCAATGACGGATTGGCATTGCGCACCGCCTTGTAGCCGTTGAGCGCGATCACCGGCAGGGCGAGCATGATCACCGCCAGCGTCTTCGACACCAGGCCGATGCCGTAGACGAAGGTGATGAGCGGGATCAGCGCGGCCATGGGCGCGGCCTGCACGACGATGAAGACCGGCGCCACCAGCCACTCGGCGAAGCGCGAGAGGCCCATGACGATGCCGAGCCCGATGCCGATGAGGGCGGAGATCGCGATACCGATGACGAGCGGCTGCAGCGTCTGCGCATAGGCGGCGACGAAGGAGCCATCGAGCGTCATCGTCACGAAGGCGCGCAGCGTCTCCAGAAAGGTCGGGAAGGCGAAGCTGATCGGTATGCGGCCGGCGATTTCCCAGATGAGGAAGAACAGGCCGATCGACGCGGTGCGCCAGAGGGCCGTGCGGTGCTCCGAGAGCTTCCTCCAGATGAAGGAAGCCTCGGAGGGGCGAACGGCCCGAGGGGAGCCGTTCGCCTGCGCCGGGAAGGTCATCCCCCCGGCCTCAGTTGGTGCCGACCTTGCCGAGCGCGCGATTCAGCGGCTCGAGCGCCCAGAAATCCTCGACCTTGAGGCTCGCGGGATCGCCCTGGAGTTGGCCGGAGAGGGTGTAGAAGGCGAAGTCGTCCTTAGCCGCCGCCTCGCCGCCGCCATTGGGCGGGAACGCCTTGCCCTGCGCCAGCTCGGTGAAATAGGGCGTGATCTCCGCCACCTGATCGGCCGGCAGATCGGGCAGCAGCTTGTACTTGGCGCGCCACTCGGCGACGATCGCCGGGTTCTTCGTCACCTCGCGCCAGGTGGTCAGCACCGACTCGACGATGACGTCGACGTCCTTCGGATTCTTGTCGAGAAAGTCCTGGCGGGCGAACAGCGCCTCGTCGGTGGCGTTCACGCCGTCGAGCGGCAGGATGATGAACTTGCCGGGCGCCTTTTCCTGCAGCAGGCGGCGACCCGCCGAATCCACGATCGTCGCCTTCACATTGCCCTGCAGCAGCGCGCCCGTGCGCACCTCGGAGCCGGGGATGTAGCTGATCTTGGAGAACTTGATGCCCTGCTTGTCCTCCATCAGCTTCATGATCGCCTCGGTGCCCGAGCCGCGCGAATGCACCGCGACTTCCTGACCGTTGAGATCCTTCCACGTCTTGTAGAACTCGGCGTTCACGGCCGGGTAGAAGCGCAGCGTGGAAAGCTGAAGGAAGATGCGCACCGGCACCTTCACCTTCTGCATCAGGGCGTAGGGGCCGCCGACGCCGATGTCGGCCTGTCCGCTCACCACCGCCTGCGCGGCGATGTCCTCGGACTTGAGGTACGTCATCTCGATCTCGACGCCCTTCTGCTTGGCCAGTTCGAAGGCCGCCAGAAGATGCAGGTTCTCGACGCTCGCAATGTCGCCATAGGCGACGCGGACCTTCGCCTCCGCCTGCGACGCCGCCGCGAGGGCCAGTCCGAATCCGACGGCCAGGGCCGTGCCGGAAAGACCGCGCAATCTCCTCGTAAAGTCCTTGAGCATTTCCAGTCTCCCATGAGCGGGGCGGTTGAATCCGCCGCTGACCAACCCGCGAGGTTGGATACCAATTTCATTTTGGTTTATATTGGCTAGACAGGTCGGTCAAGGGCGGAATGGCTTGACCGCGCCGTATGCACGCTTCATAGATTGAACCAATTCGAACTTTGGTTGAGCCGGACATCCATGCTTACGCCTCCTGCCGACGCGCATCTGGAAAAGGGAATTGTCACCCAGCTGCGCGGATACCTCGCCCAGATCGACCTGCCCGACGATGGCCGCCTGCCGCCCGAGCGCGAATTGTCGGCGGCGCTGGGGGTCTCGCGCGCCGAGCTGCGCAAGGCGCTCGACGTGCTGGAGGCGGAAGGCCAGCTCTGGCGCCATGTCGGCAAGGGCACCTTCATGGGCAGCCGGCCGCTCGACACCTTCGCCGACATCGCCGCGCTCGCACGGCGCAGCAACCCGGCCGAGGTCATGCGCGCGCGCATCGTGATGGAGCCGGAAATCGCCCGCGCCGCCGCCTTCACCGCCACGCCCGCCGACATCGCCGAGATGCGCATGTGCCTCGCACGCTCGCGGCAGGCCGAGACCTGGCGCCAGTACGAGGCGTGGGACACGCGCCTTCACCGCACCATCGCCGAGGCCAGCCAGAACACCCTGCTGCTCGGCCTGTTCGACACGCTGAACGCCGTGCGCCGGGCCGTGACATGGGGACGGCTGCGCACCGAGCCGCTCAAGCCGCTGCCGGACCATCACAGCTTCGCCGAGCACGAGGCCATCGTCGACGCCATCGAGCATCGCGACATCGCCGGCGCGGCCGCCGCGATGCGCAGCCATCTGCAGACGGTGGAGCGCAAGCTGCTCGACCGCCAGTAGGGCGGAGCGATCCGACCGATCCCGGGATGCGTAGGACGCTCATCGCGCCACTTCCGCCCGGGAGGATGTCATGAACCGCCGCCTTGCGCTCGCCGCCCTTCTCGCCCTCGCCCCCGCCGCCGCGTCGGCCGGCTCGCCCGATCCCGCCGGCGTCTGGATGCGCGGCGACGGCAATGCGCGGGTGCGCATCGCCGCCTGCGGCGACAAGATCTGCGCGACCAATCTGTGGATCGGCGACACGTCCGGCGGGGAGTCGGTGGGCGACCGTCTGGTCCTCACCCTCGCCGCCAAGGACGGCTCCACGCTGGCGGGCACCGCCTACGATCCCCAGCGCAACCTGACCTATTCGATGCAGATGCGGGTGGAAAGCCAGCGGCTCCACACCCGGGGCTGCATTCTCGCGGACATGCTCTGCAAGTCGGTGACGTGGTCGCGCGCCGAATGATCGGCGCGTCGGGGCAGGTTTGCCCAACGGACGGAGACCGTCCGTTGGGCGCGATGCCCTAACCGCGCAGCTTGTAGAGGCCGACGTCGATGGCGCCGGCCCGGAACCCGCCCTCGCAATAGCTGAGATAGTATTCCCACAGGCGGTGGAAATCCGGGCCGAAGCCGAGCGGCTCGATGCGCGCGCGGGCGTCGTTGTAACGCTCGCGCCATGCCGCCAGCGTCTGCGCGTAGCCGTGCCCGAAGGTCTCGCTCGCCACAAGTTCGAGACCGGCGGCGCCGGCCTGCTCGGCGATGTGCGTGCGGGTGGGCAGCATGCCGCCCGGGAAGATGTGGCGCTGGATGAAATCGGTGTTGCGCCGGTAGTCCTCGAAACGGTCCTCGGCGATGGTGATGACCTGAAGCACCGCCACCCCGCCGCGCTCGAGGCAGGCGCGCAGCTTGGCGAAATAGACCGGCCAGAACGCCTCGCCGACGGCCTCCAGCATCTCGATGGAGACGATGCGGTCGTACCGGCCGCTCACGTCGCGGTAGTCCTGAAGGTGCAGTTGCGCGCGCGCCGCCAGTTCCGGCTCCGCCGCGAGCGCCTGCCGGCCATAGGCGAGCTGCTCGCGCGACAGGGTGATGCCGGTCACTTCGGCCCCGCGCCGCGCCAGGGCGCCGGCCAGCGCCCCCCAGCCGCAGCCGATCTCCAGCACATTCTGGCCGGGCTCGACCTCGAGCATGTCGGCGATGCGGGCCAGCCGGGCCGCCTGCGCGTCCTCCAGGCTCTGGCCCGGCGCGATGGCGATGGCGGAGGAATAGTTCATCCCCTCGTCCAGCCAGAGCCGGTAGAAATCATTGCCGAGATCGTAGTGGAACGCGATGTTGCGCCGGCTGCCGGCCCGGGAGTTGCGGCGCAGCGCATGCCGGAGCCGGTTCCACGCCCGCACCGGCGGCAGGGCGGCGAAGCGCGCCGACAGGTCGGGCAGGTTGTGCGCAGCGAACTCGATCAGCGCCGGCAAATCGGGGCTCGACCAGTCGCCGGCGATGTAGGCATCCGAGAAGGCGACGTCGCCGCCGATGAGCAGGCGGCGCAGCGCCCGCCAGCGATGCAGCACCAGCGTCGCGTCCGGCCCCGGCCTTGCCCCCCGGCCCGACAGGCGGCGCCCCTCCGGCGTCACCACGGTGATATGGCCGATGGACAACTGGCCGAGCAGCCGGGAGAGAACCGCCTCGCGCAGCAGGAGACGCGGGGCGCTTGCCTCCGTGTCGCGCGGGAGATCGGTGAGACGGTCGGCGTCGATACGCATCGGAATCTGTCCTCAGGAACGCGTCGTGGGCGAGACGGTGACGGGCCGGTCCGGCGAGGGCGGGCGCGGGCGCAGGCCGATTCCCTTGGCCCAGATCCGCAGCGCCTCCCAATGGATGCCGGCGACGACCTTCAGCGTGAGCATGGGGTAGGCCACGAGCGCGCGGCCGAGCTGCCCGTCGGTCAGCGGCCGCCGCCGCGCGGCATGCACCGCGCTCAGCACCGGCCCCTCGCTATCGCTGGCGAGGATGCCGATGCGCAGCGTCTCGCCGGGAGGATCCACCCGGAAGGCATAGGTCAGGTCCATGTCCATGAAGGGCGAGACGTAGAAGTGCTTCTCCGCGCTCTGGCGCAGCGGGGCGGCCGCATCGCGCCCGACCGGGATCAGATAGGAATGGCGCTGCCCGAAGGTGTTGTTCACCTCGTACAGGATCGCCCGCAGCGACCCGTCCCGCCGGTGGCAGAAATAGACGCTCAGCGGGTTGAAGGCGTAGCCGAGCAGGCGCGGCATGGTCAGCAGCCGCACCGCCCCGCCATCCGGCTCCAGCCCGGCCGCGTCCAGCAGGTCCTGCACCTGCTGCTTCAGGGGCACATCGGTGCCGGCGCCATGGTCGCGCTCAAAGAAGCTGAACAGGTTGAAACGGTTGAGCGAGAAGAGGCGCAGGCGCCGGTCGAGCGCGCCCAATTCGTCGAGATCGAGCAGCAGTGAGAAGATGCGGTAGGCCAGCCGATGCACGCGCGGCTTCAGGCGCACATGGAGAACGGAGCCGGCGTAGAGCGCGGAATGCATCGTGCTCATGACACACGCTCCCACAGATGCGGCGCGGCCCCGCCCGGAGGCAGCGCGATGCGGCCCGATTCATCGGCCACCCGCCACGGGCGACGCACGCCGCCCAGAGCCTCCGCCACGGCAAGGCCGGCCTGCAGGCCGTCCTCGTGGAAGCCGGCCCCGAAATAGGCGCCGCAATACCAGAGGCCGCCATCCCCCTGCAGCGACCATAGCCGTTCCTGCGCCGCCATGGCGTCCGTGTCGAACAGGGGATGCTCGTAGCTCGTGCGGTAGGCGACGCTGTCGCTTGAGGGCGGCTCGATCGGGTTGAGCGTGACGAAGAGGGGATGCGACTCGGGCAGGTGCTGAAGCCGGTTCATCCAGTAGGTCACGCAGAGCCGGGGATCGCCGCGCCGGTCGGCGAGGTAGTTCCACGCCGCCCACGCCGCGCGGCGGCGCGGCATCAGGCCCGGGTCGGAATGCAGCACCGCCTCGTTGCGGCTGTAGCGGAAGGCGCCGAGCAGTTCCTGCTCCGCCCGGCTCGGCCGCTCGACCAGAGCCAGCGCCTGATCGGCATGGGTCGCCACCACCACGTGATCGAAAGGCCACTCCGTGCCGTCGCCCGTGTGCACCGTCACGCCGTCCGCGTGCCGCCGGATTGCGCGCACGGGGCAGCCGGATTCGATGCGGCCCTGAAAACGGCGGCGCAGGCGCTCGACATAGCGGCGGCTGCCGCCGTCCACCGTGCGCCAGGCCGGGCGGTCGGCAAGCTGGAGCAGCCCGTGATTGTCGCAGAAGCGCACGAAGGCCGCCGCCGGATAGCGCCCGACCTCGGCGGCCGGTGTCGACCAGATCGCCGCCGCCATCGGGTAGAGATGATCGTCGCGGAAGGCCGCGCCGTAGCGATTGGCGTCGAGATAGCTATCGAGACTGTCCAGCCCGAGCGAAGTGAGGTCGCGCGGGGCGTTGCGGTAGAAGCGCAGCAGGTCCTTCAGCATCGAGCCGAAGCGCGGCGAGAGGAGATTTCCCGGCTGCGCGTACAGGCCGCGCAGGCCCGAGCCGGAATATTCCAGCCGCCCGCCGTCGAGCGACACCGCGAAGGACATCTCGGTCGCGCGCGTCTCGACCCCGATATGGGCGAACAGCGCGGTGAGGTTGGGGTAGGTCTTCTCGTTGTAGACGATGAAGCCGGTATCGACGGCAAGACCGGCGACCTCCACCGTGTTCGAATGCCCGCCGAGCCGGCTATCGGATTCGAACAGGGTGACGTCGTGGCGCTGGGAGAGCAGCCACGCGGCCGAGAGGCCGGAAATGCCGGCGCCGACGACGGCGATCCGTCCTCCGGAGCCGGGCGCGAAGTCCTGACGAATGTTCATGCCGCGCGGTTTCCTGATCGGTGGAGCGAACGCCCCACCTTGGTCTAGGCTGTACGCGGCGCCCCGTTCGCCGGATCACCTCAACCATGAATGATCCGGCGCCGGGGACCGCGCGTAGAAGGGTTCATGAATGCGCTGCTCGACCATTCCCGATCCGAGACGTCTTCCGGCCTCCGGCAGGCCCGGCGGGGGACCGTCGTGACGCATCTCATGGAGGAAAAGCCGGTGCCGGACGGGGACGAACTCGCGGGGCTGATCCGCAAGGTCGCCACGGATCGCGACCGGCAGGCCTATGCACGGCTCTACAGCTATTTCGCGCCGCGCCTGAACGGGTTTCTGCGCAAGGCCGGCCTGCCGCCCGCGGCGGCCGAGGAGATCGCGCAGGAGACGATGCTCAGCGTCTGGCGCAAGGCCTCCTATTTCGATCCCGCGCGGGCCGGCGCGTCGACCTGGATCTTCACCATTGCCCGCAACCAGCGGATCGACCATCTGCGGCGCCTGCGGGTCGCCAATGCCGCCGAGAACGAGATCCCGCCGGAGGAAGAAGCAGCCCCGTCCGGCGAGACGCTGCTGCTGACCGCCGAACGCGAAACCCGCGTGCGCGCCGCGCTGAAGTCGCTGTCCGAGGAACAGGCTGCCGTGGTGCGCCTGTCCTTCTTCAGTGACAAACCGCATTCGGAAATCGCACGTGAGCTCGGCCTGCCGCTGGGCACCGTCAAATCGCGCGTGCGCCTCGCCCTCGGGCGACTGCGCGCACTGCTGGATGCTCAATCATGACCGTACATCATCACGCGACCGATGAAACGCTGATGCGCTACGCGGCCGGCCACCTGCCGGCGGCGCCCGCGCGCGTGGTCGCCGTGCACCTCGCCGGCTGCACCACCTGCCGCACCCGCCTGGCCGCCTTCGAGGCCGTCGGCGGCGCGCTGCTGGAGCAGACCTCCCCCGAGCCGATGGCGCCCGATTCCTTCGCGGCGGCCCTGCGCATCATCGAGGCCGAGGACGGCATGTCCCGCGCGGCGCAGACGCCCGCCCGTCCCGGCCGCTCCCCGGCCCTGCTGCCGGGCGGCATACCGATCCCGGAGCCGCTGCGCGATTGCGAGATGGGCCCGTGGCGATGGATCGGGCTCGGCGTGCGGGCGAGCGCCCTCCGGCTGCCCGAGGACCCGGAGGCGCGGCTGACGCTGCTGCGCGTCGGGCCGGGGCGCAAACTGCCCGAGCACGGCCATTTCGGCACCGAGTTCACGCAGGTGCTGGCCGGCTCCTTCTCCGACGGCTTCGGGCGCTACAGGCCCGGCGACCTCAGCGAGATGGGCCATGAGATTGAGCATCAGCCGATCGTCGACCCGGAAGGCGAATGCATCTGCCTCGCCGCACTGGAGGGCGGCATGCGGCTCACCGGCCTGCTCGGCCGCCTGATACAGCCCTTCGTCAGGCTCTGAGGCCGGCATGCGAGAGTTTGCCTTCGTCGCGCTCACTTTGCTCGCCGGCGGCACGGCGACCGCCTGGGTCGCGCCGGTCGCGGCACTGAACACGCTGTCCCGGCTCGAAGGCGTGGTGGTGACGACCGATCTCGCCTATGCCGACGGCCCGCGCCACGGCGTCGACGTCTACGCGCCGCGCGGGAGCGGGGGCGGGCGTCCCGTGGTGGTGTTCTTCTATGGCGGCGGCTGGGAAGAAGGCGAGCGGGCCGATTACCGCTTCGTCGGCGCCGCGCTGGCGAGCCGGGGGATCGTCGCCCTCATTCCCGATTACCGCGTCTATCCGCAGGTGCGCTTTCCCGACTTCCTGCGGGACGCCGCCCGCGCCGTGCGCTGGGCGCGCGAGCACGCCGCCCGGTTCGGCGGAGACCCCACGCGCCTCGTGCTCGCCGGCCATTCGGCCGGCGCCCACATCGCCGCCATGCTGGCCTTCGATCCGAAATGGCTGGCCGGCGAGCGGATCGACGCGCGACGCGACATCGCCGGCGTGGCGGGGCTGGCCGGGCCCTACGATTTCCTGCCGCTTCGCAGCCCGACGCTGAAGGACATCTTCGGCACGGAAGCGCAGCAGGCCCTGAGCCAGCCGATCAACTTCGTGACCGGCCGCGAGCCGCCGGCCTTCCTCGCGACGGGGGCGCGCGACACGGCGGTCGATCCCGGCAACACCGGGCGCATGGCCGCCCGCATCCGTGCCCAAGGCGGAGAGGTGACGACACGCATCTATGAGCGCGCCGATCATCGCACCGTGCTCGGCGCCTTCGCCCGGCCGCTGCGCTTCATCGCGCCCGCGCTGGACGACGTTGCTGCCTTCGTGCACCGCGTCACCGCCGGGGAGAGGGCCGCGTGAGCCTGTGGGCGGCCATAGCGCTTGCCGCCGCCTGTCTTTCGCTCACCATGGCCTTCGCCTGGGCGCTCGCCGAGCGCAGCGGCAATCATGGCTGGGTCGATACCGTCTGGTCCTTTGCCACCGGACTTGCCGCGGTCGCCGGCGCGTTCCTGCCGGTCGCGGGATGCTGGATGCCCCGGCAGATACTGGTGGCGGCGCTGGTCGGGCTCTGGTCGCTGCGGCTCGGCAGCCACATCCTGCGGCGGACGCTGAAGGGGCATGACGATCCGCGCTACGCGCAGCTGCGCCGGGAGTGGGGCGCCTCGGCGTCGCGGCGCCTGTTTCTCTTCTTGCAGGTCCAGGCCCTCGCGGCGCTGGTCCTCGTTGTCGCGGTGATGGCGGCGGCCCACAATCCGACGCCGCACTGGCGCTGGGGCGACGGGGTGGGCATCGCGCTCGCGCTGCTGGCGGTGGCCGGCGCGGCCGTCGCCGACCTCCAGCTCGCCCGGTTCCGGGCCGATCCGGCCAATCGCGGCCGGGTCTGCGATATCGGCCTGTGGGGGCTGACGCGCCATCCCAATTATTTCTTCGAATGGCTCGGCTGGCTCGCCTACCCCGCCATCGCCTTCGGCTTCACCGGCGCCCATCCCTGGGGCGCCGTCGCGCTGCTCGCCCCTCTCCTCATCTATGTGCTGCTGGTCCACGCCTCCGGCATCCCGCCGACGGAGGCGCACATGCTGCGCTCGCGGGGCGAGGCGTTCCGCGACTACCAGCGGCGGGTGAACGCCTTCTGGCCCGGTCCTGCGGGCCGTCAGCGGAGTGAACGATCATGAGCCTCATCGCCGCCGCCGGCCGTGTCGCCGAGCGCCTGCCGCTGCCCGATCCCGTGACGCGCCTCGGCATCGACATGCTGGTCGGGCGCACCCGCCGCGTGCTGGCGAGCCTGCCGCCGGAGACCGTGCACCGCTTCGCCGAGGAGATGGCCGCGCGGCCCATCGCCGAACATCCCGAGCGCGCCAACGACCAGCATTACGAGCTGCCGCCGGAATTCTTCGCGCTCACCCTCGGCCCGCGCCGCAAATATTCCTGCTGCCTCTATGACGGCGGCGCCGCGACGCTCGAACAGGCCGAGATCCGCGCGCTGGAGGAGACCCTCGCCCATGCCCACCTCGCCGATGGCCAGCGCATCCTCGAACTCGGCTGCGGCTGGGGATCGCTCACCCTGTTCATGGCCGAACGCTTCCCGGCGGCGCGGATCGTGGCGGTGTCCAACTCCGCCCCGCAGCGTCTGCATATCGAGGCACGGGCCCGGACCCTCGGCCTCTCCAATGTGCGCGTGATCACCGCCGACATGAACGGCTTCGACACGCCGGAGACGTTCGAGCGTATCGTCTCGGTCGAGATGTTCGAGCACATGGCCAACTGGCGCGCCCTGCTGGAGCGGGCCAGGGGCTGGCTGGCGCCGGAGGGACGGATGTTCCTGCATGTCTTCACGCACCGTGCCATGCCCTACCGCTTCGACCATGCCGACGCGGAGGACTGGATCGCCCGGCACTTCTTCACCGGCGGCATCATGCCGAGCGAAGGGCTCGTCCGCTGCGTCACCGACCGTTTCACCGTCGAGCAGGAATGGCGCTGGAGCGGCCGGCACTATGCGCGCACCGCCGAGGACTGGCTGGCCAATTTCGACGCCAACCGCGCCCGGATCGACGAGGTGCTGCGCGACGTCTACGGCGCGGACGCGGCCATGTGGCGGCGGCGCTGGCGGCTGTTCTACCTCGCCACGGCGGGCCTGTTCGGGCATCGCGGCGGCGAGGAATGGGGCGTCAGCCACTATCTGCTGCGCCCGCGCGACTGAGGTGAGGGTTTTGCGCGCGGGCCGTCGCGATCAGCCGGACGTGCCGACGAACAGCCGGGTGATGAGCATGCCGGCGGTGGCGGAAGCGGCGGTGAGCACCGTTCCCCAGGCGAGGTCGGCGATGGTGATCAGCGCCGGCCAGTCGCGCAGCGTCGCATGGTTGGTGAGGTCGTAGGTGCCGTAGGCGACGAGGCCGAGGAAGCCCCCCAGCATGAGCGCCGTGGTCCAGCGCCCGGAGCCGAGCGCGGGCTGCACGGCGAAGACGACGATGCCCGCCACATAGAGCAGATAGAACAGGATGGCCGGCGCGAGATTGAGCCCGTCGGCCATCAGGCCGCCGATCAGCGGCCGGTAGAGCCGGCTCGCCATGAGGCTGAGCCAGACGGCATCGATCGCGAGGAAGACGATGCCGGTCGAAACGTAGCTGATGAGGAACGCCATCGGTCCACCCTGGCTCAAGCCGTTGTCCCTGTCCTCTACGGACGCGGGCGGGCCATGGATCTGCGCGGGGCGCCACATTGGCGAAAAGCGTGCGCAGGCGGCAGCTCCCGACCCTGCCTGACGCATGCGCCTAAATCGCGCGCGCCGGCGACTTGGCACTGGCAAAGGCGAGGATTGTGAAGCACCTTGTCTGGAAGGTTTCCGAGAGTGCCGATCATGGCTCGCGCGGACCCGGCGGAATCGGTCCAGCGCCGGCCGCCGCGCCTTTGCCGACAGCATGCCGCCCGACGGGCCTCGCGCCCCTCCATCCTCACTCATGCAGCCTCGTTCACTCCGGGACCCGCCGTCCCGCTCGCCCCAGGAGCCGCATCGTGATACCCGGCCTTTCCATTGAAGCGCTGCTGACCTTCCATGTCGGCGTCAGCCTTGTCGGCATCGTTACCGGCCTCGTCGCCATGGCGGCGCTCGCGGGCGGACGCTGGTTGCGGGGCTGGCAGGCCGCCTTCCTCATCACCACCGCGCTGACCAGCCTCACCGGCTTCCTGTTCCCCTTCAGCGGGGTCACGCCGGCCTTCCTGTTCGGCGTGGTCTCGATGGCCCTGCTGGCGCTCGCCGCCGCCGCCCTGCCCTCCCGCGCCACACGCCGCATCGCCACCATCGTCTATGCGGTGACGGCGACGCTCGCGCTCTATCTCAATCTGGTTGTGCTGGTGGTGCAGTCGTTCCAGAAGCTGCCGGCATTGCAGCCGCTCGCGCCGACGCAGAGCGAGCCGCCCTTCCTCGTCGCCCAGCTCGTCGTGCTGGCGGTGGCGGTGATCATCGGCTTCCTCTCGGCCCGCCGGGGAAAGGTCGCCTGATCTCAGGGCGCCTTCTTCGTCACCAGGAAGGGGCCAATGGCGAGCGTGTCGAGGCCGGAATTCAGCAGCACGTGCACCGCGTCCTGCGGGCGATGGACCAGCGGCAGGCCGTGCAGGTTGAGCGAGGTGTTGAGCACCCCGCCGACGCCCGACAGCCGCTGGAATGTCATGAGCAGGTCCCAGTAGTCGGGATTGGCCTCGCGCGTCACCACCTGCGGCCGGCAGGTGCGGTCATAGGGATGGCTGCCCGCCTTCAGGTCGTTCCACCCCGCCTCCGTGGTGTCGAAGGACAGGATCATGTAGGGCGCGGCGACATGCTTGGGGTTGACCAGATAGTCGTCGGCGCGCTCGGCCAGCACCGAGGAGGCGAAGGGCATCCAGAAGTCACGGCTCTTCACCATCTCGTTGATGACGCGGATGACCTCAGGATTGCGGGGATCGGCGATGATGGCGCGGTTGCCGAGTGAGCGGGCGCCAAACTCCTCCGGTCCCGCGAAGCGCCCGATCACCCGTCCCTCGACCAGCAGCGCGGCCACCGCGTCGTTGATCGAGGCCGGCCGCTCGATGGCGATCTCATGCGCCGCCAGATGGGGCGCGAGGTCCGCCTCGATCGCCTCGGCGCTCCAGTCGGGGCCGAGATAGAAGGAGGAGATCGGCTTGACCGCCCCGCCGCCGCGCAGTTCGGCCTGCGCGAGATAGGCCGCGCCGAGCGCGTTGGTCTCGTCGCCGCAGGAGGGGAAGACGAAAAGCTCGTCGACCTCGTCGAGCTCCATGATCCGCTTGTTGGCCTTGACGTTCATGAAGACGCCGCCGGAAAGCGCGATCCGGCGCACGCCGGTCGCCTTCACGGCGCGGCGCACCAGCTCGCACAGCATTTCCTCGGTGAAGAGCTGGAGCCCGCCCATGATGGCGTCGAAGCGCTGCTCGAAGAACAGGGCCTCCAGCGTCGGCTGCATGTGCAGCGTGTGCGGCACGCCCGAGGTGCGGTGCCAGGTCGGCGCGCCGTCCGGCGCCCATGCGAACAGGCCGTGCAGGCGGTCGGCGATGCGGCGCGAGGCGCTGGGCGAGGCGTAGGGCGCCATGCCCATCAGCTTGTATTCGTGCTCGTTCGGCACCATCCCCATCATGTAGGTGACGACGCCGTACATGGTGCCGAAGGAATGGCTCCAGTCGGTGCTGAACAGGCGCTCGATGCGGTTGCCGCGCCCGAGGCTGACGGTCGAGCACAGTTCGTCGCCCGAGCCGTCCACCGTGATCAGCAGCATCGGTGCGTCGCGCTCGCCCTGCCCGTAATAGGCGGTGGCGGCGTGGCATTCGTGATGCTCGAAGGTGCGGATCGCCTCCGGCCGGAAGCCGAGACCGATAAAGGCCTCGCGCCGGCGCCGCTTCTTGTCGGCATGGACGAGAAGGCGCAGCGGCGTGTGCCGCAGCAGAGCGCGCACCCGGCCGGGAAGCTGGCCGCAGCGCCGGAAGAAGGCGATGCACTCCTCGCGGTCCATCGGCGGAATGGGCAGGTGCCCCGCCAGCGCGACGACCTCGACCTGATCGGGCTTCAGCCCGTGCCGGCCGAGCAGCCAGTCGATCGAGTGCGTGGGGATGCCGTGGTAGTTCTTGATGCGGCGGGGCCGCTCCTCCTGCAGCGCCTCCAGCGCCCCCTCCGGGGTGAGCAGGGCGGCGGCAGCATTGTGGGAGTCGGAAACGCCGAGAATTGTCATAGGGCCACTATATCGTTGGCGCCGACATGAAGGGGCCGGCCGGGATCAATGGCTGTCCAGCTGCGGGACGAACCACGTGCACGGCACATGGAATCGCCGACGGGCCGCACGACGACGCCCGCGTCGCCCGCCACCTGCTTTCATCCGACATTACCGGCAATTCGCCAACAATGTATGACCTCGTGCCGCCGGCTCACCGCCGCGCGGCACGTCCGATCAGACTGCGGAAGAATCCCTGCGGCACGACAGGGCGGCTGCCGCTGCGGATGGTGCGGGTGCCGAGCGAATCCGGCCGCACGCGGATGAGGTGGGCGGTGCCCGGCACCACCTTGTGGACCGCGCCATGGGCAACGGCCGCCATGTTCCACGCCCAGTCCTCATAGCCGCGCCCGGAGCGGAAGTCCGTGCTCGAGAAGCGAACCTCCCGGACCAGATCGGCCGGGGCGAAGCCGAGCGCGGTCCACTGGTTCTGCGCCGCCAGCGCCGCCACGTCGTAGTCGGGATCGTCCATGTCGCGATGGATGAAGACCTTCTCGACGCCGCCGAAATAGACGGACAGTTCCGGGTGCCAGACGCTGAGCCGGGGCTCCCGGGAGCCCCTGCGGAAGGCCTCGTACAGCCAGTCCCGGCCCCACAGGTCGTCGCCGTCGAGGAAGGAAATCCACCGTCCGCGCGCCGCCGCCGCCGCGCAGTTGCGCGCCTCCCCGAGATCGTCGACGTCGAGATCGAGCCGCCGCAGCGGGCCCTCCCGCGCAGCCTCGGCGACGACCTGCCGCGTGGCGTCGTCGGCGCTGTCCAGCACCACCACGATTTCGACCTCCACCCCGCGCGAGGCGGCATACACCGCCGCCGCCCGGGCGCTGGCCAGCGTGGGCCGGAGGATCGCGCCCTCGCGATGGGTGTTGATGACGGCGGTGATATCCAACGCAGAACGGTCCTTGGCAGAAACACGCATGCCGCGCGGGCATGCAGGGAAGGCGCAGGCGCGGCGGGATTTTAGACGGTCAGGCCCAGCCACCGCCTCACGATCTCCCACGCCTCGATGCCGTCGCGGCGCATCCGTACCCAGGCGCCGGGCCGCACGATCGTCACCCCGGCCATGATGGGGGGCGGGGTTTGGAGATAGTGCTGCCACAGCGTGTGGGTCGCCGGCGAGTCGATCAGGATCACCTGCCGGATTTCCAGCGCCCGCACGGCCAGCTCGGCGAATTCGAAACGTTCGGAAAGTGCCAGCCGTTCCAGCACGATCGGCGACGCCTGGGGCGACCGCGCGAGAGCACTGGCCCGGTTGCGCCGACCGCCGGAGACCAGATCGAGCACCAGCAGGCCCGGCGATGTGGCGTCGCCCGCCTCCAGGCCGGCCAGCCGCGCGCAGGCCGGCAGGCTGGCGGGCAGGCGCTCCCCGACAATCAGCCGGTCGGGCGGCACGGCAAGCTGGCCGACGAATGTGCACCACGCCGTGACGAACGCCCCGCCACGGGTGCTCGAATGGCTCGGCAGCGTGTCGGCCCGTCCGCTCAGGCCGGCGAGGGCCTGCGCCGTGCCCGTTTCCTCCTCTCCCACCACCATCGCCTGATCACGGGCAAGGGCGCGCACGGCATCCGGCGCGAAACCGCGCTGCGGCTGGAGGCCGAGCCACTTGCCCCGGCGCAGATAGTGCACGAGCGGATTGCGGCGGCTCGGGTGAGGGTCCGGATTGGTCGCGAGATACCAGTCGGCGTCGAAATGCGCGCTCGGGGCGGCGCCCTGCGGCCCGCCGACCTCAAGGAAATGTCCCAGCGGATCGTCCGCCGCCTCGGGATGCCGCGACAGATAGAAGGCGGGATCGAACAGACCGGAGGCGGCGACGAGCGCGCGATCCTCCGCCGCGCGCCGGGCGCGTTCCCGTTCGGGATCAAGGCGGGCAAGCCAGCGTGGCGCGGTCATCGGATTTCCGCCATGCGGAACCTTGGCGCGCACGGCGTCCCCTGGACGGACAGCCATCCCATCATGCCCGAGCACGCCTCATTCAACCACCCCCGCATCCGCCGGCCGGGTGCCATGGCACGCCGGGGGAGGCGCCACGCCCTCAGCCGGTGAACGGCACTTCCTGTTTCTCGAAGCGCTGCGCGCCGAAATCCTGCCGGTGGATGCAGAAGAACTGCCGCGCGATCTCGCCGACGAGGCGGGCGCGGGTGACATTGGATCCGGCGATGGTGCGGTCGATCCATTCGTCCGGCACGGTGAGGACCATTCCGGTCTCAAGCCGGCACAGGATCTTTCTCAGCTCATCCCCGTCCATGACGCTCCCCACTCCGGCCCGGCTGCGCGAAGCACCGTATAGGCCGGGGAGCGCCCTCGAATCCAGCCCCCGATGCGACGCAGGGCGAGGGGGAGAGCGCGCAGGTCCGGCAGCCACGCAGGCGGCCGCCGGACCCGTCGGTGTCGCGATCAGGCGAGGTCGAAGCGGTCGAGGTTCATCACCTTGGTCCACGCCGCCACGAAGTCGCTCACCAGCTTCTCGCCGGCATCGGCGCTGGCATAGACCTCGGCGAGGGCGCGCAGCACCGAGTTCGAGCCGAACACGAGGTCGGCGCGGGTGGCGGTCCACTTGGTCTCGCCGGACTTGCGGTCGAGGCCCTCATAGACGCCGTTGGCGCCCGGCACCGCCTTCCACTGCGTGCCCATGTCCAGCAGGTTGACGAAGACGTCGTTCGTCAGCGCGCCGGGACGGTCGGTCAGGATGCCGTGCGGCGAGCCGTCGGTGTTGATGTTGATCGCGCGCAGGCCGCCGACCAGCACCGTCATCTCCGGCGCGGTGAGGGTGAGAAGCTGCGCCTTGTCGATCAGCGCCGCCTCGGCCGACACACGCAGCGTGGGCTTCTGGTAGTTGCGGAAGCCGTCCGCCACCGGCTCCATGACCGAGAAGGCATGGATGTCGGTCTCGTCCTGCGAGGCGTCAGTGCGCCCCGGCGCGAACGGCACGGTGACATCATGGCCGCCGGCCCTGGCCGCCTGCTCGACGCCGGCATTGCCGGCGATGACGATCAGGTCGGCGAGCGACACCTGCTTGCCGCCGGTGGCGGACTGGTTGAACTCGGCGCGCACGCCCTCCAGCACGGCCAGCACCTTGGCGAGCTGCAGCGGCTGGTTGACCTCCCAGTCCTTCTGCGGGGCGAGCCGCACGCGCGCGCCATTGGCGCCGCCACGCTTGTCGCCGCCGCGGAAGGTCGAGGCCGAGGCCCAGGCGGTGCCGACCAGCTCGGAGACCGAAAGGCCGGTGGCGAGCACGCTCGCCTTGAGCGCGGCGACGTCCGCGTCGTTCACCAGCGGATGGTTCGCGGCCGGCACCACGTCCTGCCAGATCAGCTCTTCCTTCGGCACTTCCGGGCCGAGATAGCGCGAGCGCGGGCCGAGATCGCGGTGGGTCAGCTTGAACCAGGCGCGCGCGAAGGCCTCGGCGAAGGCCTGCGGGTTCTGCAGGAAGCGGCGCGAGATCTTCTCGTAGGCCGGGTCGAAGCGCAGCGACAGGTCCGTCGTCAGCATGGTGGGCTTGCGCTTCTTCGACGGGTCGTGGGCGTCGGGAATGACGGCCTCGGCGTCCTTCGCCTCCCACTGGATCGCGCCCGCCGGGCTGCGGGTCTGCACCCATTCGAACTTGAACAGGTTCTCGAAGAAGAAATTGCTCCACTGGGCGGGGGTCTGGGTCCAGGTGACCTCGAGCCCGCTGCCGATGGCATCGGCGCCATGGCCGGTGCCGTAGTCGCTGTGCCAGCCGAGGCCCTGCGCCTCGATGCCCGCGCCCTCGGGCTCGGGGCCCTTGTGGGATTCGGGCGCCGCGCCATGGGTCTTGCCGAAGGTGTGGCCGCCGCCGATCAGCGCGACCGTCTCCTCGTCATTCATCGCCATGCGGGCGAAGGTCTCGCGAATGAACGCCGCCGCCGACAGCGGATCGCCATTGGCGTTCGGGCCTTCCGGATTGACGTAGATGAGGCCCATCTCGGTGGCGCTGAGCGGGGCGTCGAACGTGTCGAGGGGACGATGCTTCAGCCAGCTCGTCTCCGGGCCCCAGTTCACGTCCTGGTCGGGCTCCCAGGTGTCCTCGCGTCCGGCGGCGAAGCCGAAGGTGCGGAAGCCCATCGTCTCCAGCGCGACGTTGCCGGTGAGGATCAGCAGGTCGGCCCAGGAGATCTTCTGGCCGTATTTCTGCTTGATCGGCCACAGCAGGCGGCGCGACTTGTCGATGTTCACATTGTCCGGCCAGCTGTTGAGCGGGGCGAAGCGCTGCTGGCCGCGGCCGCCGCCGCCGCGCCCGTCGGCGAGACGGTAGGTGCCGGCGGAGTGCCAGGACATGCGGACGAACTGCGGGCCGTAATGGCCGAAATCGGCCGGCCACCAGTCCTGCGAGTCGGTCATCAGCTTGCGCAGGTCGTTCTTCAGCGCCTCATAGTCGAGTTCGGAGAACGCCTCGCGATAGTTGAACGAGCCGCCCAGCGGATCGGACTTCGAGGAATGCTGGTTCAACAGGTCGACGCGCAGCGTCTCGGGCCACCAGTCGCTGTTCTGCCTGGGGCTGGCGCCATGGGCGACCGGGCATTTCGACACCGCGCCCTCGTCAGTCTTGTCGTTCATCATTCTCTCCGATCATCGCTGCGCGGAACGCGCCCTGTCTTCGGCTTGCCGGTTCGTGTGCACCCGCCTGCGCGCGGCCGGAAGGCGCGCGGGCTCCCAGCCTGGGTCGGCACCGTCTTAGCAAAGCTCTTTCATTATATTAATTCCGATTTTCTGATCGCCACGATAAGTTGAGATTATGACAAACCTGACACTCAAGCAGCTTCGCTATTTCGAGGCTCTGGCGCGCCACGGCCATTTCGGCCGCGCCGCCGAGGACTGCGCGATTTCGCAGCCGGCGCTGTCGATGCAGATCAAGGCGCTGGAGCAGGAACTGGGCGCCGAGCTGTTCGAGCGCGACCGCCGGCAGGTGCGGCTGACCAGCTTCGGCGAGGAGGTCATGCTGCGCGCGGCGGACATATTACGCGCGGTCGACGGCCTTGAGGATTATGCGCGCGCCTCGCGCGACGGCATGGTCGGCCGGTTGCGGATCGGCGTGATCCCGACCGTGGCGCCCTATCTGCTGCCGAACGTCATCGCCAGCCTCAAGCGCCTGCACAACGGGCTCGACATCCATGTGCGCGAGACGCTGACGCCCCGGCTGGTGCAGGAGCTTGGCGAGGGGCGGCTCGACATGGCCATCGTCGCCCTGCCGGTGCACGAGCCCTCGCTGACCGAGACGCCGCTGTTCACCGAGAATTTCCTGCTGGTGCGCCCGCGCGAGGACGAGGGCAAGCCCCCGCCCAACCCGGACGCCCTGCGGGAGATGCGCCTCCTGCTGCTGGAGGAAGGCCACTGCTTCCGCGAACAGGCGCTTTCCTTCTGCAACAAGAGCCCCCCTGCCCTGCCCCCGCGCGACCTGCTGGACGCCAGCTCGCTGTCGACGCTGGTGCAGATGGTCGACGCCGGCATGGGGGTGACGCTGATTCCCGAAATGGCGGTGGCGGTCGAGACCCGTTCCGCCTCGGTTTCGGTGGTGCGCTTCCGCGATCCCCAGCCCTCGCGCACCATCGGCATGGTCTGGCGCAAGACCAACCCGCTCGCCCGGCAGTTCGCCGCGATCTCCGGCGCCGTCCGCGAGAGCGCGCTGGCGACCCGGTAATGTCCCCGCGTCAGACCGCGATGCGTCCGGTGGCCAGCCCGTAGACGGCGAGCACCGCGCCGGCCGCCGCCATCGCGAACAGCACCCGCTCCGGCCCCGTGAACACCCGGTGCCCGCGCTCCTTCTGGGCGATCGCGAACAGGATCGTTCCCGGCGCGTAGATCACCAGCGACAGCAACAGGAAGTACACGCCGCCGGCGAAGACGAGCCAGGTCGCGTAGAAGGTGGCGATGCCGGCGCGCACCAGATCCACACGCCGCTCGCGCGCCTGCCCCTCATAGGTCTCGCCGCGCCAGGCGAGCGTGAGCGCATAGGCCGCCGTCAGCAGGTACGGCAGCAGGATCATCGACGAGGTGAGCTTGAGCGCCAGCAGGAAGGCCTGCTCGGCGAACAGCGTCAGGATCAGGAAGCACTGGACGAGGATGTTGGTCATCCACAGTGCGGCCGCCGGCACGCCGTTGCGGTTCTCGGTGGCGAGGAAGGCCGGCATGCTCTCCATCTTCGCCGCCGAGTACAGCACCTCGGCCGCCAGCAGCGACCAGGAGAGATAGGCGCCGAGCACCGAGACGATCAGCCCGGCGCTGATGAACAGCGCCCCCCACGGCCCGACCACCGCCCGCAGCACCCCGGCCATGGACGGGTTGCGCAGTTCCGCCAGTTCCGGCCGCAGCAGCACGCCATAGGAAAGCATCGTCACCAGCACGAGCAGGCACAGCACGCCGAGGAAGCCGAGCAGGGTCGCAAGGCCGACATCCGAGCGCTTGCGGGCATAGCGCGAATAGACGCTGGCGCCCTCGATGCCGACGAAGACGAACACCGTCACCAGCATGGTGCCGCGCACCTGCGTGAACAGCCCGGCCGCCTCCAGCCCCGGCCCGCCGTAGAAATTCGCCGCGAAGATGTCGGCCTTGAAGCCGAACCCCACGAAGACGAGGAAGAGCAGGATCGGGATGATCTTGGCGACGGTGACGACGGTGTTGATGAACGCCGCCTCCTTCACCCCGCGCAGGATCATGAAGTGAAAGGCCCAGACGCCGACGGAGGACAGCGCCACCGCCAGCACGGTGTTGCCGTCGCCGAGGGCGGGAAACAGCGCGCCCCAGGTCGACTTGACCAGCACCCAGTAGGACACGTTGCCGAGGCAGCAGACGGTCCAGTAGCCCAGCGCCGAGAGGAAGCCGGGATAGTTGCCGAAGCCGGCCTTGGCATAGGCATAGACGCCCGCGTCGAGATCGGGCCGGCGGCGCGAGAGCGTCTGGAAGACATAGGCCAGCATCAGCATGCCGCCGCCGGCGATCCCCCAGGCGATCAGCGCGCCGAGGCCGCCGGTGACGCGGCCGAAGGTCTGCGGCAGCGAGAAGATGCCGGCCCCGACCATGGAGCCGACCACCATGGCGGTGAGCGTGGGCAGGGAGAAGGTCTGCCGGGTGGGTTCGGTCATCGTGTCACCTGAAACAGCCACGCGGCGAGCATTCCTCTCCCCGTCGGGGAGAGGTGGCCCGCGAAGCGGGTCGGTGAGGGGGCTAGGCGATTGCGGCGCCGTGAAGTCCCCTCACCCCAACCCTCTCCCCGACGGGGAGAGGGAGTTTGCCGCTCATCTCAGAAATCCACCGCGTCGCGGATGATCGGGCAGGTCATGCAATGGCCGCCGCCGCGCCCGCGCCCAAGCTCGGACCCGTCGATGGTGATGACCTCGATGCCCGCCTTGCGCAGCAGCGTGTTGGCGTAGGTGTTGCGGTCATAGGCGAAGACCACGCCCGGCGAGGCGCAGACGAGGTTGGCGCCGGAATCCCACTGCGTGCGCTCGCGGGTGTAGTCGTTGCCGCCGGTCTCGACGACGCGCAGCTCCTTGAGGCCGAGCGCCTCGCGCACCGTCTCGACGAGCCCCTTGTCCTTGGAAAGCTCGACGCCGCCCTTGCCGTCCGGGCGGTAGGAGAAGCACTCGATCTTGTCGACGATGTCGGGGTAGAGCAGCACGCAGTCGCGGTCGGCGAAGGTGAACACCGTGTCGAGATGCATCGCCGCGCGCAGCTTGGGCATGGCGGCGATGATCACGCGCTCGGCCGCCCCCTGCGCGAACAGCGCCCCGGCAAGCTGGCTGATCGCCTGCCGCGAGGTGCGCTCGCTCATGCCGATCAGCACGTTGCCCTTGCCGATCGGCATCACGTCGCCGCCTTCCAGCGTGGCGAGGCCCCAATCCTGCGTCGGGTCGCCCCACCACACATTCACCTTGCCGGCGAAGTCGGGATGGAACTTGTAGATCGAGGTGGTGAGGATGGTCTCCTCGTGCCGCGCCGGCCAGTAGAGCGGGTTCAGCGTGACGCCGCCATAGATCCAGCAGGTGGTGTCGCGGGTGTAGAGCGTGTTCGGCAGCGGCGGCAGCAGGTACTCGTTCACGCCCGCAGCGTCGCGGATGAGTTCCAGCGTGGTGCCGCCGATGGTCTCGGGGAACTCGAAGGTGGACAGGCCGCCGATCAGCGTCTCGGCCAGCGCCCGGTTGGGCAGCCCGTCGAGATAGGCGCGCACCTCGTCGACGAAGCCGAGGCCGACCTTGTTCGGCACGACCTGGTTGTCGAGGATCCACTTGCGCGCCTCGGGGATCGCCACCGTTTCGGTGAGGAGATTGTGCATCTCCACCACCTCGATGCCGCGCTCGCGCATCTTGTTGATGAAGTCGAAATGGTCGCGCTTGGCGACGTCGACCCACAGCACGTCGTCGAACAGCAGCGCGTCGCAATTGCTCGGGGTCAGGCGCTGATGCGCGCGGCCGGGCGCGCAGACCATGACCTTGCGCAGCTGGCCGACCTCGGAATGCACGCCGAAACTGGTACCCATGATCAGGCTCCCGTTACTTTTCTTCTCAAGGGGTGATGGTGCCGCTCACGAGGCCGTAGGCGCCCACGGCGCCTGCCACCAGCGTGACGGCGAAGATGATCAGCTCGACCGACGTGAACAGCCGCGCCTTCTGCTCGCGCCGCGCCCACACGTACAGGATGGTGCCCGGCACGAAGAGTACGGCCACGAGGAGCACGTATTTCAGGCCGGCGGCGACGAACATGAACAGCGTGTAGACGACCGCGATCCAGCCGAAGATCTGGTCGCGGCCACGCTCATGCGGCGTCATCTCGTAGCCGACGCCGCTGCGCGCCAGCAGCACGCCATAGCCGGCGACCAGCAGATAGGGCAGCAGCGCGGTCACGCTGGTCATGTCGAGCATGAAGTTGAAGGCGTCGCGCGACCAGTAGGTCGAGATCACGAAGAGCGAGACGACGATATTGGTCATCCACAGCGCGTTGGCCGGCACGCGGTTGCCGTTCTGCGCCGCGAACAGCTTCGGCATGTCCTGCGATTTGGCGGCGGCGAACAGCACTTCGGCGCAGATCAGCGACCAGGCGAGATAGGCGCCGAGCACCGACACCAGCACGCCGATGGAGATGAACACCGCGCCCCAATGGCCGACGACCAGTTCCAGCGCGCCGGCCAGCGAGGGGTTGGCGACGCCGGCGATGTCCGCCCGCGGCGCGGTGGCGAAGGGCAGCAGCGTGACGGCGACCATCAGGCCGGTGACGGCGACGAAGCCGAGAATGGTGGCCGAACCGACATCCGAGCGCTTCGTGGCGAAGCGGGAATAGACGCTGGCGCCCTCGATGCCGAGGAACACGAACACCGTGATCAGCATGGTGTCGCGCACCTGCGCCACCAGCGTCTTCTCCGGCATGCCCACGCCGCCGAAGAAATTCTCCGAGAACTGCGTGTAGTTGAAGAAGAACACGAAGGCGAGGACCGCCACGATCAGCGGCACGATCTTGGCGATGGTGACGACCGTGTTGATGAAGGTCGCCTGCTCGACGCCGCGCAGGATCATGAAGTGGAAGGCCCAGATGCCGACGAGCGACACGATGATCGCGGTGGCGCTGCTGCCGTCGCCGAATATCTCCGGGAAGAAGCGCCCGAGCGTCGAGCCGATCAGCACCCAGTAGAACACGTTGCCGAGGCAGCTGCCGAGCCAGTAGCCGAACGCCGAGAGGAAGCCCATGTAGTCGCCGAAGCCAGCCTTGGCATAGGCGAACACGCCGGAATCGATGTCCGGCCGCTTCTCGGCGAGCGCCTGGAAGACGCGGGCCAGCATGTACATGCCGGTGCCGGCGATCAGCCAGGCGATGATGGCGCCAAAGGGCCCGGTCGCGGTGGCGAAACGACCGGGCAGGTTGAAGATGCCCGCCCCGACCATCGAGCCGACGACCATCGCGGTGAGCGAGAAGAGGGAGAGTTTGCCGGCCGGCTTGTCAGCCATGGTGCGCCTCACGGGGGGTCATGTTTTGGGGCAAGGATATCTGATCGGGCAAGCCTTCGATCCGCCAAATCGACGCGACACGAGGATTATTGGCACGAAAACTCGAATAATTGTTCGTAGCAACCCGCATATTTTCTCGTTTCATTGCTGCACTTGCGGCATTGATGTTCGCAACTGCACATAAAACGGTATTTAAATAACACAAAGATCAGTCCGATCTCCTGCGCACGACTTGCAACCCGGAGCGCATGGCACCCCTGGATCGAGGGTGTCGGTCACGCGTCGGGCGCAGGGTCGGGGCATCGGGTCGCCGTCAACTGCCCCGCCTAGCCCCGCTACCCGTCCCCTCAAAGACCCGGATGCGAACTGGATATAGATCGTGAAGATATGCACTATCCCGAGCGTTCCGCAGGTGCCGGAACATGCCGGGAGCGATGGGTACATTGGTGGACGGGACGCGCCGCTTCGCAGTCGATCTGCACGCCCTTCGCAGCGGCCTCGGCATCGGCGAGTTCGCCCCCTCCGGGCAGGTGGCCAGCGGCCTGCCGGACCTGCTGCGCGCGCGCGAGCACGGCTACCGGCGCATCGACGCCCACACGCTGCTGCATCTGCTGAACTTCGAGGTGATGCAGCCCTACAGCCTCGACCTGTCGCGGCCCGACCTCGTCTGCATCCAGGCCATCGTCGCGGGCAGCTACACGAGGTGGATCGGCGCGCGCATGGACCTCGTGCCGCCGCAGGTCCTGCAGATCAGCAACGTGGCGGCCTCGACCTCGGACACGCAGGCCGGCCGACGGCTGCGGGGCCTGCTGATCGTCTGCGAGCGCGAGCACCTGCTCAGCCACTACCGGCTCGACCTCGCCTCGGTGCCACAGGCCTATCGCCCGATCTTCCTGTCGCGCGAGGGCTCGCCGGAGGTGCTCCAGCTTCCGCTGTCGGCGACCGGCATCGGGCTGGTCGACCAGATGCTGGCGTGCAAATATCCCGAGCCGCTGCGCGGCATCTTCCTCGGCGTGAAGACGGTCGAGTTCATCTGCGACATGGTCGCCCAGTTGCACCGGCCGCAGCGGCCCGCCGCGCCGCGCGCCCTTTCCGGCCATGCCAAGCGCCGGGCGGTGGAGGCGGCGGCCGAGATCTACCGCCGCGAGATCGCCGATCCGCCCAGCATCGAGCAGCTTGCCCTGCGCGTCGGCCTCAACCGCAACGAGCTGACCGCCGGCTTCCGGCAGGCGCACGGGCTGACCCCGCACGCCTATGCCCATATGCATCGCATGGAGCGTGCGCGGGAGCTTCTCGGCGAGGGCACGCTCTCGATCAGCGAGGTCGCGCGCCGCGTCGGCTATGAGGGCTATTCGAGCTTCGCGCGCGCCTATCACGGCCATTTCGGCCACCCGCCTGCCCAGCGCGGGCCGGCGGAGGCGCAGCCCGGCGAGTAGCGCGCTGTCAGCTCAGGCGATGGAGCGGCCGGCGGTTTCCGGCATGCGCCACACCACGACGAGGCTGGTCGCGGCGGCGAGAAGCACATAGCCCGCCGGCGCCAGCGGGCTGCCCAGCGCCTCGCTCAACCAGACGGCGAGGAAGGGGGCGAAGCCGCCGAAGGTCGCGGTCGCCAGCGCGTAGCAGATCGAGGACCAGCGCGAGCGGTCGCCGGTCGCGAAAAGCTCGGCCACCGCCGCCGGACAGGCGCCCGAATAGAGCGCGATCGTCGCCGCCAGCACGAGCTGGCCGCCGGCGATCAGCGCCACGCCGCCGACCGCCTCGACGCTCCACAGCACCGGCACCACGAGCGCCAGCACCAGCAGGCAGGAGGCGATCAGGAACGGCCGGCGCCCGTGGCGGTCGGAAAGCCGGCCGACCAGCGGCACGATCAGGACGATGGCCGCCGTGCTGAGCGTGTTGGACCAGGTCGCCTGCGCCGCGCTGAGCCCGCCATGGCGTTGCGCGAACAGCGGAAAATAGACCAGGAAAATGTAGTAGCAGACCGTCCAGTGCAGGGTGAGGCCGATGACGGTCAGTCCCGGACGGCGCACGCGGCGCAGCAGCGGCAGGGGCGCCGGCGTGCCCGGCGGCGCGCTCAGGAATACCGGCGTCTCGTCGATGCCGGTGCGCAGCCACAGCGCCACCAGGCCGAGCAGGCCGCCGATCAGGAACGGCACCCGCCAGCCCCAGTCCGCCATGGCCTCGGCCGACAGGAAGCCGGCGAGAAGGGCCGCAATCGCGCTGGCAAGAGTGCTGCCGAGCGCCACCGTCACCGACAGGAAGCTGGTGGCGAAGCCGCGCCGGCCCTCGGGCGCCGATTCCAGCAGGAAGGCGTTGGCGACGCCCCACTCGCCGCCGGCCGAGAAGCCCTGCACCATGCGGGCGGCCAGCAGGAGCAGCGGCGCGAACAGGCCCAGCCGCTCATAGGTCGGCAGCAGGCCGATGGCGAGCGTGCCGGCCGCCATCAGGCTCGCCGCGAGCAGCAGGGCCGGCTTGCGCCCGCGCCGGTCGCCGAGCCCGCCGAGCACGAGCGCGCCCAGCGGGCGCATCACGAAGCTGATGCCGAACACCGCCAGCGTCGCCAGCAGCGCCGCCTGCGTGCCGTCCTGCGGGAAGAAGGCGCGCGCGAGATGCACCGCCAGAATGCCGTAGATGATGAAGTCGTACCACTCCAGCACGTTGCACAGCAGAACCCCGGCCAGGGCGCGGCGGCGCCGTCCGGTCATGGCGACGGGTTCCGGCGCAGGCACGGCACGGGGGACGGCACATGGCGCGGCATCATCTGGCACGGCATCATCTGGCACGGCATCATCTGGAATGGAATGCGGCACGGCATGGGCACGGATCGCGGCATGGCCTGCGGCCTGTCCTCCGGACGGTCACGGAATACTGCGCCAACGGACCACGGCCGGGCGGCCGTGACAAGGCGCGAGGCCGCTTGCGGCCCGGTGCGAGGCCGCTCCCGCGCGGTGCGGCGCAGGGTTCGGCGCCACATCAGGCGGCGGCGTCTTCCCCCGCCTCGGAGGGCTCCTCCGCCACTGCCGGGAATTCCAGCACCTGGCGCAGCCCGTGCGGCATGTTGGAGAGCACCAGCGAGCCGCCATTGCGGGTGACGATCTGCTCGGCGATGGCAAGGCCGAGGCCGGCGCCCGGGGTCGGCTGCCCCCGCGCCTGATCGACCCGGAAGAACGGCTCGAAGACGCGCGGCAGCAGCTTCTCCGGAATGCCCGGGCCGCAATCGTCGATCTCGACCCGGGCCCGCCCCTCGACGCAGGCGACCCGCACGCTCGCCCGGTGGCCGTGCGTCGCCGCGTTGATGACGAGATTGCGCAGCGCCCGGCGCAGCGCCTCGGGCCGTGCGCGGATCGCCACCGGCTCGACCTGGGCCGGCTCGACCGCATGGCCGATCGCGGCAAGTTCCGCGCAGGTATCGGCCACCATCGCTTCGAGCCGCATCGTCACGCCGTCGCCCGCCTCCACTTCCTCGCGCACGAGGCGGATGGCACTGTCGGCGATGCGGTCGAGTTCGTCGAGATCCTCGACGAAGGCGGTGCGGTCCTCTTCCGGCAGGAATTCGGCGCGCAGGCGCATGCGGGTCATCGGCGTGCGCAGGTCGTGCCCCGCCGCCGCGACGAGCCGCATCCGGCTCTCCATGGCCTGGCCGAGCCGCGCCGCAAGCTGGTTGATCGCGCGCGCGGCCGCGCGGACCTCGCTCGACCCCTTCTCGGGAACCGGCGCGACGTCGCCATTGGGATCGATGGTCGCGACGGTGCGCTGGAGCAGCGCCAGCGGCTCGGTCAGCCGGCGCACCGCAAGCACCATGACCAGCGTGGTGCCGAGCGCCACCAGCACGATCCAGCCGACCAGCGCCCACTGGTTGCTGGACGCCGGCGCCGGCAGGCCAAGCGGCACGATCAGCCAGCGCCCGTCCGAGAGCGGCGCCGAGACGATCGGCCACATATCCGCCGGCTCGCTCACGCGGACGCGCTGGGTGCGCCCACGCCGCTCCAGCGCGGCGTTGATGCCCTGGGTGGGCATGTCCAGCAGCAGGCCGTCGGCCGGGCCGGCGCCGATGCGGGCATAGGGGCCGATGTCGAGCGGGGTTCGCTCGCGCTCGGCGAGATCGATGAGCATTTCGAGCTGGGCGGCGGCGGCATCGTCGATGCGGCTGAAATCCGGCGGTGTCAGCAGCATCAGCGACAGGCCGGTCGCAACGGCCAGCACGCCGAGCATGGAGCCGACCAGCAGGGCGGTGAGCTTGGTGCGAATGGTGTTCACGGCGGGGGCGGCTCCGTCCCGCCGGCCGATTCCACCCGCGTCGCCAACTGGTAGCCGCCATTGCGCAGCGTCTTGATGATCTGGAAGGTGCCGGCATCGCCCAGCTTGCGCCGCAGGCGGCTGATCAGCACATCGATCGAGCGGTCGAAGCCGCCGGCCGCGCGGCCATGGGTGATGTCGAGAAGCTGCTCGCGCGAGAGCATGCGCCCGGGCCGTTCCAGCAGCGCCAGCAGCAGGTCGAACTCGGCGCCGGTCAGCACGATCTCGCTGCCCGAGGGATCCCAGAGCTGGCGGCTCGTGGGGTCGGCGACGAATCCGGAGAAGCGCAGGCGCAGCGTCGGCGCCGCCTGCGGGACCGTGTCGCGCGGCGACAGCCGGCGCAGCACCGCCCGGATGCGGGCGACCAGCTCGCGCGGGTTGAACGGCTTGCCGAGATAGTCGTCGGCGCCGATCTCCAGCCCGATGATGCGGTCGACATCTTCCTTGAGCGCGGTGAGCAGGATGATCGGCACGTTGGAATGCGCGCGGACCGCCCGGCACACGTCGAGGCCGGAGATGTCGGGCAGCATCAGGTCGAGCACGATGAGGTCGACCCGCCCCTCGGCGAGCCGGCGCTCGACCTCGCGCCCGCTGGCGGCAAGCGAGACGCGGAAATTCTGCTCGGCGAGATAGCGCCCCAGCAGATTTCGGATCTGCTGGTCGTCGTCGACGACGAGGATATGCGGGCCGGCGGCCGGATCGGGACTGCGCATGTCGTTCATGCCGCTCCTATAGCCACGCGCCGCCGGGCGTGCCGGAGAATTTTGCAAACGAAAGTTGCCGGCACCCCGCCAGCAATGTCGCGAAACAAAATTCAGCCGTCGCCAGTATAGCGCGAAACAATTCGCCGGGCGCGACGGCGCGGCCGCCGGCCTCGTCGGGATCGCTCTTCCGGTGGAAGACGGCGATGGGGATGGTACTTCGATATTGACGCCAGTCGTCTGGAAGGCGTCAAAGGTGCGGGATCGGGATCGGCCCTTCGGGCACCCGTTCTCATGGGCGAGGGATGCCGTATGTTGCCGAGCAAGGTCGGATGCCCGTTCGGCCGCCCGCGCGCGCCTTCGCCGGATGGATCGCCCATGCGCGGGACACGTCGATTGCGCGCCGCCGACCAGCCTGCCTGTTCATTCGCCCCTACGGGCAAGAGTCCGACATGCGCGTTCCCCTGCTGAAGCCAAACCCCGCGCGGCTGAGCGCCCATATCGAGGATCTGGAGGCGCTCGAAGCATCCGGCATCTACTCGAATTTCGGCCCGCTCAACGCCGCGTTCGAAACCCGTCTCCTGCACGAATTCTTCGAGGGTGAAGGCGCCTGCCTGACGGCCTGCAACGCCACCATCGCCTTGCTCCTCGCCATCAAGGAGGCCACCCATTTCGGCACGCGGCGGCGGGCGCCCTATGCGCTGATGCCATCCTTCACCTTCGCGGCGACCGCGCACGCCGCCATCTGGTGCGGCCTGACGCCGATCTTCTACGACATCGAACCGGACACGTGGCTGCCCTCGCGCGAGGCGGAACAGCGCCTGCTCGAACGCCACGGCGACGATATCGCCGTCATCGTGCCCTATGCCACCTTCGGCAACAGCCTCGATCTCGACGGCTACGAGGCGCTGTCGCAGCGCACCGGGGTCGGCGTGGTCGTCGATGCAGCGGCCTCGCTCGGCTCGCGCGACCGCCAGGGCCGGTCCTTCGGGCAGGGTGCCGCGATGTCGGTGGTCTATTCGATGCACGCGACCAAGACCTTCGCCACCTCGGAAGGAGCGGTGATCCATAGCGCCGACGCCGCCCGCATCGGCCGCCTGCGCCAGATGGCGAATTTCGGTTTCGACGCGCGGCGCTCGGCCGAGATGCCCGGCCTCAATGCCAAGCTGGCGGAACTGCCCGCGCTGCTCGCCCTCCGAAAGCTCGACGAGATCGACGCCGTCGTCGAGCGGCGGGGGGCGCTCCACACGCTCTACCGCCAGCTTCTGCCCGACTTCGTGTTCCAGACGCATACGGGAACGCGCACGGCGCATCAGTTCGTGCCGGCGCTGCTCCCCGAGCATGCCGGCATCGCGCGCGAAAATTTCGTGGAGCGGATGAAGGCCCGTGGTGTGGCGGTCGCCACCTATTTCAGCCCGCATCTCGCCGAGCACGGCTATTTCCGGGACGTCGCACTCGTGGACGATATTCCCGTAACGGAAAAGATCGCCGCGCGCATTGTGACGCTGCCGCTCCACGACATGATGGAGGAGGCGGAAATCCGCTATGTCTGCGACGCGGCGATGGACTGCCTGCACTGAGGCCGGGTCGTGGCCGCCGGGGGCGTGGCGTCCAGCCGTGGACGGAAGGGGGCGCATATCATGACGATGCAGGGTCGGGACGGACTTCGCCCGGTCGGCCGCGCCGTGCTTTACGGCGCGGGCGGTCAGGCCCGGGAACTGCGCTACGAGCTTGAGCGGGACGGCGCGCGCGTCGTGGCCTTCGTCGACGACTTCGCGTCCGGGCGGCAGGTCGACGATCTGCCGGTTCTGCCGTTCGAGGAGGCGGTGACGCTTTTCGCCGACTGCGACTGGTTCGCGGCCGTCGGCGCCATCGCCGCCCGCGTCGCCCTCGCCGGAAAGATGATGGCGGCCGGGCTGCCGCTCGGGCGCTTCGTCAGCCGCACGGCGCATATGCTTCCCACCGCCCGCGTCGGCGCGGGGGTTCAGGTCTTCCACGGCGCCGTGCTGTCCGCCTCGGTGCGGCTGGGCGATTTCGGTCTGGTGAATTTCGGCTGCGTGCTCTCCCACGACGTCCATGTCGGCGCCTATGCCACCGTCTGCCCGGGCGTGCATGTCGCCGGGCATGTGCGCATCGGCGAGCGCGTGTGGATCGGCGTCGGCGCCTCGATCCGCAACGGGCGCGCCGACGCGCCGCTGGTGATCGGCGACGGCGCGTTCATCGGCGCCGGCGCCTGCGTCGTCGGCGACGTGGCGCCGGGAATCACGGTGGCGGGCGTCCCCGCCCGGCCCTTCCCGGCGGACGGCGTCCCGCGCGCGGGATCGTGACGGGAGAGATGGCGAAGATGCGGGTCTCGGTCGTCATGCCGTCCTACCGGCACGCCGCTTATATCGCTGAGGCGATCCGCTCGGTGCTGGACCAGTCGGTGCGCGATATCGAACTCATCGTCGTCGACGATGCGTCGCCGGACGAGTCCAACGAGGTGATCGCCCGCTTCGACGACCCGCGCCTCATCCATGTCCGGCTGGCGGCCAATGTCGGGGGCAGCGAGGCGCTGAACACCGGGCTGCGACGCGCCCGGGCGCCGCTCATCGCATTGTGCAATTCCGACGACGCCTGGGAGCCGGGCAAGCTCCAGCGCCAGCTCGATATCCTCGAACGGTCGCCCGACATCGCGGCGGTCTTCACCAATGTCGCGTGGGTCGACACTTCGGGAAAGCCGCTGGGCCCGATGACGGGCCTGGACCTCGACCATTTCGCCCAGGAGAACAGGCCCCGGCACGCCTGGCTGAAGCGGCTGGTGGAGGACGGCAACTGCCTGTGCCACCCCTCGATCCTGATACGGCGCGAGGTCTATGCCGCCTGCGGCTACTATGACAGCTATCTGCGTCAGCTCCCGGATTACGACATGTGGCTGCGGCTGCTTCAGCGCCACCAGATCCATGTGCTGCCGGAGCGGCTGGTCCGGTTCCGCGTCCACCCGAACAACACATCGTCGGGACGCTGGCGCGACGTGCGCCGGCGCGACGCGCGCGAGACCCTCTTCATCCTGCGCAGATTCTTCGAGGAGATCACCGAGGCGAATTTCGCCGGCGCCTTCCTGGGCCGCGCGGACGCGCCCGGGGCGGCCGCCAGGGATGAACCCGCCGATCCGGTCGAGATCATGACGTATCTCCTCGCCTATGAGGGACACCGCCGCGAGGATTTTCAGGAGATCGCGCTCGAACGACTCTACCGGTCGCCGCAGCACATCCGCGAGGCCGTGCTGTCGATGCAGGCGTTCCAGTCCGCCATGGCGATGCCCTCGGTGCGCCTCTCCACACCGCGCGGAACCCTGGCGCGCCTGCGGGCTGTCCTTGCCTCCCTCGGGCGGGCGCTGGGCCGGTGAGCAATTCCCCCGCGCCCGCGCCTCTCCCTGCCACCGCGCCCCGGAACCGTTGATGCTCGACCTGCGCAAGCTGGCCGCGATGGCCCATTCGATCCCCTCCGACACGGGCGGGGGCAGCCCGCTCGACAAGCTCTATGTCATGGCCGGGCTGGGCGAACGCCTCGACCTGAAGAGCTTCGTCGAAATCGGGGTCTATCGCGGCCGCTCGCTCTTCCCGCTCGCCTGGTCCTTCGCCGGGCGGGGCGGGCGCAGCTATGGCATCGACCCCTTTTCACGCGCCGCCGCCTTCGAGACGGACCTGCCCCCGGACCTGCGCGAACGGGTGACGGAGTTCATTGCGACGACCGACTATGACGACCTCCACGACGAGGCCGTGCGGCGGTGCGCCGAACTGCAACTGGCCGCGTCCTGCGAGCTCATCCGCGAAACCTCCGACCGCGCCATCGTCACGCTGCGGGCGCGCGGCATCGTCGCGGACATGGTTCATGTCGACGGCAACCACGACCGGCTTCAGGCTCTCCGCGACGTGTCCAGCTACATCGGCCTCATGGCCGAGGGGGCGATACTCGTTATCGACGACACCGACTGGCCCTCCATCGCCGACGCCCTGGCCCATGCGAAGGAACGGCTCTCGCTGGTGTTCGAAACCGGCACCTATGCGGTTCTGATGCGCTCGTCCGACGATGCGCTCATTCGCGGCCTCGGCGAATTCTGCCGCTCGCTGGAGCGGCACGCCCTGCGGTTCATGACGGAGGGTCGGACGCCGAAGGTCTCGGTGTCGATCATCACCTTCAATCAGGAAGACTATATCGGGCAGGCCATCGAGAGCGCGCTGGCCCAGCAGACCGACTTCGACGTCGAGATCGTCATCGGCGAGGATGGCTCGACCGACCGGACGCTTGAGATCTGCCGGCACTATCGCGACCTTCATCCCGACAGGATCCACTTGATCGAGCGGCCGAAGAACCTCGGCGCCGTCGCGAACTATCTGGAAACCTACAGGGACTGCCGCGGCGACTATGTGGCGTTTCTCGAGGGCGACGATTTCTGGACCGATCCCGGCAAGCTGCGCAAGCAGGTCCGGTTCCTCGACCGCCATCGCGACTACGCGATCTGCTTTCACAATGTCTTCCTGGCCGACAGCGACGGCACCCTGCTGCGGCCCTTGTTCGACAGGCTGCCCGATACGACCGCCGCAGCGGATCTGTGCCGGGGGGATTACATCTCGACCCCCTCCTGCATGGTGCGCAACGGCCTCGTCCGCGACATCCCGAAATGGATGTACACCCTGCCCGGTTGCGACTGGCCGTTCGACATTCTGAACGCCGGGCATGGAAAGATAAAATATCTCGACGAGACCATGGCCGCCTACCGGCAGCACACGACGTCCATCTGGACGAGTCGCCCCCTGCATGAATGCAATAGCGTCTCGATACGTCTGGCGACCCGACTCGACCGCTTTTTCGACTTCCGCTACCGCGAGGAGTTCGCAAGCTTCATCGAACGGAACCGGCGGGAATTGGCGCTTCATCTCGATGTGCAAACCCGTGCCAGAGCGCGGATCGCTCCCCCGGCAGAAGCCGTCGGGCAGACGCGGCGCCGGGGACGGATCTCCACCGCGCGCAAGAAGATGAAGCGGTGGCTGAAGCGGCTGTGGAGATGGCCTCCCGCGAGCCTCGCACCGGAGCCGGCAAACCTGCCGCCGCTCGACCTCATCGTCATCGACGACGCCTTTCCCCACCCGCAATCGGCCTTCCGGCTCGAGGAATACGACACCTATCTCGCCATGTTCGAGCGCGCGCGGGTGTTCACCAATGGGCAGGCCTTCGCGTTCTTCAACGAGGATCGACCGCTCGCCGAGGTGATCGCGGAACATGACCGAAGGTCTCCCGCCCTGCGCGGGCGAACCCTTCCGCTGGCCGACAGGCCGCCCACCGTCACCGCCCGTTTCGGCTATGCGGTCTTTGCCGGCAACGCCTGGGCAAATGTCGAATTCTTCGAGGCGCGGAACATACCGTTCGCGTTCACCCTTTACCCCGGCGGGGCGTTCGTCATGGAGGACGAAGCGTCCGACCGGCGTCTACGCAAGATCTTCTCAAGCCCCATGTTCCGGAAGGTGATCGTCACGCAGACGATTTCGCGGGACTATCTTCTGCGGAAGAGCCTCTGCGAGCCCGACTCCATCGAATTCATCTATGGCGTGGTTACCCCGGAGGCCAATCTGGCTCCGCCCGATGCTGCGCATCTGCACTACAAATACGGCAAGGACACGCTGGATATCTGCTTCACGGCGCATAAATACACGCCGGACGGACATGACAAGGGCTACGATATCTTTCTCGACGTCGCGCGCGCCCTCGCGGCCCGGTTCGAGGATTGCCGCTTCCATGTCGTCGGAGGCTTTGGCGAGGACGACCTGCCCATCGCCGGACTGGAGGGGCGGATCACCTTCTATGGCGGCCGCGACCAGGAATGGCTGCGTCGCTTCTATCGGGACAAGGATTTGATCCTCCTGTGCAACGTCCCCTTCGTCGTCTTCCCCGGCGCGTTCGACGGCTTCCCCACCGCCTGCGGGTCGGACGCAATGCTGAACGAGGTGGCGCTGTTCTGCACCGATCCGCTGAACCTCAACTGCGCCTTCGTCGACGGGCAGGACATGGTGATCGTGCCCCACGAGATCGAGGCCATCGTCGACCGGCTGAGCTGGTACCGGGAACACCCGGACGCCCTGCGCGCGCTGGGAAGCAACGGCCGCGCCCGCGCCGCGCAGGTCTACGGTTTCGAGGCCCAGCTCGCGCCGCGTCTTGCCCTGCTTCAGCAAGAGATCATCGCCTAGGCGCCCTGACGAGGCGCGGGCGACCTGGAAATCCTGCAAACGAGGATTGCCGGCGGCCCGCCAGCAACATGACGAAACAAAAGGCGCCCATTCGACGCCCGGTGCGAAACACGCGGGCAATGTCCGGCCGCTAGTCCTGAGACGGGGACGGGCAAACCGGAAGAGACCATGATCAAGGCAGGACGGCTGCGCCCGCTGCTGCTGGCCGCGCTGCTGCTGGTGCCGGCCGGCATCTATGGCGCGCACAGCCAGTGGACGCGCGATGCCACCGCCACGCTGGTGACGGCGCCGGTGACGCGCGGCGACATCGAGGAGACCGTGCTGGCCAGCGGCACGCTGAAGCCGGCGCGGCTGGTGGCCGTGGGCGCGCAGGCTTCCGGGCGCATCACCCGCGTCGCCGTCGCGCTCGGCCAGCAGGTGAAGGCCGGCGACCTCCTCGCCGAAATCGATTCCGTGCCGCAGGAGAACGCCCTGCGCACCGCCCGCGCCACGCTCGCCAATGTGCGCGCGCAGCTCGACGAGAAGCAGGCGCTGCTCCACCGCGACGAGCTGATCCTCGAACGCCGCGCCTCCATGGTGACGCAGAAGATCGTCTCGCAGGCCGATTACGAGGCGGCCGAGGCCGATGTGAAGGCGACGCGGGCGCAGATCGCCCAGCTCGCGGCGCAGATCGACGCCGCCGGGGTGGCGGTCGAGAACGCCGAAAGCAATCTCGGCTACACCCGCATCACCGCGCCCATCGACGGCACCGTGCTCGCCATCGTCAGCCAGGAAGGCCAGACGGTGAACGCCACCCAGTCGGCGCCGACCATCGTGGTGCTCGGCCAGCTCGACGTGATGACGGTGCGGGCGGAGATTTCCGAGGCGGACGTCGTGCGCGCGGCGGCCGGCCAGCGCGCCTATTTCACCATCGTCGGCGACGGCACGCGGCGCTACGACACCACGCTCGCCGCCATCGAGCCGGCGCCGGAATCGGTGCGGACCGACGACAGCTTCAGCTCTGCCTCGACCAGCGCCTCGGCCAGCACGGGCACGTCGGCCAGCACCTCGGCGATCTATTATAACGGCATCCTCAACGTGCCGAACCCCGAGGGCCGGCTGCGCACCTACATGACCGCCGAGGTGCACATCGTCGTCGGCGAGGCGCGCGGCGTGCTCACCGTGCCCGCCATGGCGCTCGGCGCGCGCGACGCGGCCGGGCGCCATCAGGTCGAGGTGCTGGGCGCGGACGGCAAGGTCGAGCAGCGCACGGTCGAGATCGGCCTCAACGACCGCACCGTCGCCGAGGTGCGCGCGGGGCTCGCCGAGGGCGAGCGCGTGGTGACGGGCGACACCGCGAGCGTCGCGCCCGCCGCCTCGGCCATGCCCGGCCCGCCGCCGATGGGGTTGTGACCATGCCGGTGCGCGCGGAATCCCACACGCCCCTGATCGCGCTTTCGCGCGTGCGGCGCGACTACCCCTCCGGCGAGGCGCTCGTGACGGTGCTGGACGGCATCGACCTCGAGATCGCCGCCGGCGAGATGGTCGCCATCGTCGGCGCCTCCGGCTCGGGCAAGTCGACGCTGATGAACATTCTCGGCTGCCTCGACCGGCCCAGCGCGGGCCGCTACCGCATCGCCGGCCGCGACGTGGCGGAACTCGCGGCGGACGAACTGGCGGAGCTTCGCCGCGAGCATTTCGGCTTCGTCTTCCAGCGCTACAACCTGCTCGCCGAGCTTACCGCGCTCGGCAATGTCGAGATGCCCGCCATCTATGCCGGCCGCCCCGCCGCCGAGCGCGCGGCACGCGCGGCCGCCCTGCTCGGCCGGCTCGGCATGGGCGACCGGCTCGGCCACCGTCCCGGCCAGCTCTCCGGCGGCCAGCAACAGCGCGTCTCCATCGCCCGGGCGCTGATGAACGGCGCCGACATCATCCTGGCCGACGAGCCGACCGGCGCGCTCGACCGGCGCAGCGGCGAGGAGGTGCTGGCCATCCTCGGCGAACTCAACGCCGAGGGCCGCACCGTCATCATCGTCACCCACGACATGAACGTGGCGGCGCGCGCCCGGCGCATCATCGAGATCGCCGACGGACGCATCGTCGCCGACCGCCGGGTCGCGCCGGAGGCGCCCGCCTCGGGTGCGGCGCGCGCGGCACCGGGCGGGACGGGCCGGTCATGGCGCCGCACGCTCGACCAGTTCGGCGAGGCGTTCGGCATGGCGCTGCGGGCGATGAACGCCCACCGCCTGCGGACCTGCCTGACCATGCTCGGCATCGTGATCGGCATCGCCTCTGTCGTGTGCGTGGTCGCGCTGGGCGAGGGCTCGCGCCGCAAGGTGCTCGCCAATATCAGCGGGCTCGGCACCAACACGATCGAGATCTTCGCCGGCAGGGATTTCGGTGACACGCGCTCGGGCCGCATCACCACGCTGGTCGTCGCCGACGCGGTGGAACTCGCCCGCCAGCCCTATGTGGCGGCGGCGACCCCCACCGTCTCGACGCAGGGCACGGTGCGCTTTGGCGGGCGCGAGGCGAACGCGCTCGTCAACGGCGTGAGCGAGCAGTATTTCGCCGCCAAGGGCACGCAGCTTTCCGCCGGCCGCCTGTTCGACGCCGGCAGCGTCGAGGCCCGCGCGCTCGACGCGGTGATCGACGAGAACACGCGCAAGGCGCTGTTCGACGGCACGGACGCCGACCCGATCGGCGCCGTGATCCTCATCGGCACGACGCCCGCCCGGGTGGTCGGCGTCGCCCGCCCCCAGCAGGGCGGCTTCGGCTCCAGCCAGAACCTGTCGATCTACCTGCCCTATACCGGCGTGCAGACGCGCATCCTCGGCTCCACCGCCCTGCGCTCGATCACGCTCAAGATCCGCGACGAGGTCGACAGCGCCTATGCCGAGCAGGCGGTGACGCGCTTCCTCACCCAGCGCCACGGCACACGCGACTTCTTCGTCCTCAACACCGACGACATAAGGCG
The DNA here is from genome assembly GCF_009223885.1 of Ancylobacter sp. TS-1. Classification (NCBI taxonomy): domain Bacteria; kingdom Pseudomonadati; phylum Pseudomonadota; class Alphaproteobacteria; order Hyphomicrobiales; family Xanthobacteraceae; genus Ancylobacter; species Ancylobacter sp. TS-1. The sequence continues at coordinate 3,815,012 of NZ_CP045144.1, read as the reverse complement.
CACCATCACCAGCACCACGCAGACCCTGACGGCGCTGATCGCCGCCATCGCGGTCATCTCGCTGGTGGTCGGGGGCATCGGCGTGATGAACATCATGCTGGTCTCGGTGTCCGAGCGCGTCGGCGAGATCGGCGTGCGCATGGCGGTCGGGGCGCGGCGCAGCAACATATTGCAGCAGTTCCTCACCGAGGCGGTGATGGTGTGCCTGCTCGGCGGCGCGCTCGGGGTCGCGCTGGCGCTCGGCTTCGGCGCGGTGTTCGCCCGGCTCGGCTCGAATTTCGCGCTGGTCTATTCGACGGGCTCGATCCTGCTCGCCCTCGCCTGTTCCAGCATCATCGGCATCGCCTTCGGCTTTCTGCCGGCCCGCAACGCCTCGCGGCTCGATCCCGTCGTCGCCCTCAGTCAATCCAGACAGTAACATTCAACAACATGACAGCATACAATCACAATAATGCGATCACAAAGTTTTCACATTACAATTCGACACTGACAATAGACGGAACATTATCATTAGATGGTGCGTACATGCTTCGATTACTCAAGTATCTATGGCACTTCCTGACGGATCCATATGTGAGAACCTGTCCGCATTGCGGCCTTGAGGACATGTGCGAGGAATGCCTCTACCACTGGTCGATCAAGTGAGGCGTCGCTTCGCCCTCACGCCGGCGGATGCCGGCGGGCCGCGTCGGATGCGGTGGAGGATCAGCCACGGTGCGCCGCCGGCGGCGGCAGGCCCTTACTCGGCCGGGTTGGTGTGCACCAGTCCCGGCGCGATCTCGGCATGGGCGGTGCGGTGGACGCGCCCGATCAGCGAATAGACCGTCGGCACCACGAACAGCGTCAGCAGCGTACCGAGCGACATGCCGCCGACGACGACCCAGCCGATCTGCGAGCGGCTCTCGGCGCCGGCCCCCGACGCGAAGGCCAGCGGGACCGACCCCAGCACCATGGCGCCGGTGGTCATCAGGATCGGCCGCAGGCGCAGCACCGCCGCCTCCACCACCGCCGCGCGGCGGTCGAGCCCGTGGTGCTCCTGCTGCTGGTTGGCGAACTCGACGATCAGGATGCCGTGCTTGGTGATGAGGCCCACCAGCGTGACGAGGCCGATCTGCGAGTAGACGTTGAGCGAGCCGCCGGTGAAATACAGCGCCGCCAGCGCCCCGGTCATCGACAGCGGCACGGTGAGCATGATGATCACAGGGTCGCGGAAGCTCTCGAACTGCGCCGCCAGCACCAGATAGATGAAGCCGAGCGCCAGCAGGAACACGACGACGAGGCTCTGCCCGGCGGCGCGGAACTCGCGGCTCTGGCCGGCGACGTCGGTCTGCACGGTCTGGGGCAGAACCTCGCGCGCGGTGCGGTCGAGGAAGGCGAGCGCCTCGCCCTGCGAGAAGCCGGGCGCCAGATTTGCCGAGACGGTGGCCGCGCGGAGCTGGTTGAAGCGCTTGAGCTCCTGCGGCGCCACGCTCTCGCGCACCGTGACGAGGTTGGAGAGCTGCACCATCTCCCCGCTGGCCGAGCGCAGATAGATGGTGTCGAGCGTCGCCGGTGACGCGCGGTCGCGGGCGTCGAGCTGGACATAGACGTCGTACTGCTCGCCCGCCACCTCGAAGCGCGTCACCTGCCGGCCGCCGAGCAGGCTCTCCAGCGTCCGGCCGAGCACGGCCACGTCGATGCCCATATCCGCCGCCTTGGCGCGGTCGACGGCGACGGAAATCTCCGGCTTGTTGAGCTTGAGGTCGCTGTCGATGCTGACAAGGCCGGGATAGTCGCGGATCCGTTCGAGGAAGCGGTTCACATACTCGTCGAGCTGCTCATAGGTGCCCGAGGTCTGGATGACGTATTCGATAGGCCGCGAGTTGTTCGAGGCGCCGAGCGAGGGCGGATTATTGGCGTAGGCGTTGATCCCGGCGATGCGGCGCAGCTCGGGCGTCAGCTTGGTCACGAGTTCCTGCTGGCGCACATCGCGCTCGTCCCAGTCCTTCAGGCGGCCGATCACCAGGAAGCGATGCACCTCCGGGAAGCCGTTGATGACGAGAACGCTGGCGACCTCCGGCTCCTTCGAGACGATCTGGTCGATCTGGCTGGTGTAGCGCGAGGTATAGGCGAGGGTGGAGCCTTCCGGCCCGCTACCGGTCACGCGGATCACGCCGCGATCCTCCACCGGCGACAGCTCGGAGGGGAGCGCGACCAGGAAGAAGGCGCTGGCGCCGGCCACGAGGAGCGCCGTCAGCAGGACGAGGGCGCGCACCCTGAGCGAGGCCTGGAGTACCCGGCGATAGCCTTCCTCCAGCCCGCGCAGCCGGCGCTCGATGAAGGCGGAGACCCGGCCCGGCTTCTCCTCGTGCTTGAGCAGGCGCGAGCACATCATCGGCGTGAGGCTGAGCGCGATGAAGCCGGAGATGATGACCGCGCCGGCCAGCGTCAGCGCGAATTCGAGGAAGAGGCGCCCGGTACGGCCCGGCGCGAAGGCGACGGGGGCGTAGACGGCGGCGAGCGTCATCGTCATGGCGACGACGGCGAATCCGATCTCGCGGGCGCCCTTGATGGCGGCGGGGATCGGCTTCATGCCGTGCTCGATGTGGCGGAAGATGTTCTCCAGCACCACGATGGCGTCGTCGACCACAAGGCCGATGGCGAGCACGAAGGCCAGCAGCGTCAGCGTGTTCACGCTGAAGCCGAGCGCGTACATGATGGCGAAGGTGGTGATCAGCGAGATCGGGATGGTGACGATCGGGATGATCGAGGCGCGGAACGAGCGCAGGAACACCACGATCACCAGCACCACCAGCAGCACGGCCTCGAGGATGGTGTGGAACACCGCCTTGATCGAGCGGTCGATGAACACGGCGTTGTCGTTGCCGATGGTGGCGCTCATGCCTTCCGGCAGGCTCGCATTCACCGCCGGCAGCACCGCGCGGGCGCCGGCGGAGACGTCGAGCGGGTTGGCCACCGCCTGCTTGATGAGGCCGATGAAGATCGCCGCGCCGCCATTGAAGCGGCTGGCGCGCCGCTCGTCGGCGGCGCCAAGCTCGACGCGCGCCACGTCGCTCATATGGACCTGCGCCCCGTCGGCCCGCTTGACCACGATCTGGTCGAACTGGTCGACCGTGGTCAGGCCGGTGCGCGAGAGCACGGTGAACTCGCGGTCACGACTCTCGATGCGGCCGGAGGGGATCTCGACATTCTGCGCGCGCAGCGCGTCCTCGATGTCCTGCACGGTGAGCGCGTAGGCGGCAAGACGCTCGCGGTCGAGCCAGATGCGCATGGCGTAGCGCCGCTCGCCATAGATCTGCACGTCGGCGACGCCGCTGATGTTCTTGAAGCGGTCGACCACGTAGCGGTCGATATAGTCCGACAGTTCGAGGCCCGACATGCGGTCGGAACGGAAGACGACGAACATCACCGGCTGGGCGTCGGCCTCGACCTTGGAGATGACCGGCTCGTCGATCTCGTCGGGGAGGCGCTGGCGCACACGGCTCACCCGGTCGCGCACATCGCTGGCCGCCACATCCGGGTCGATCTCCAGCCGGAAGCGGACGGTGATGCGGCTCGATTCCGAACGGCTGGTCGATTCCAGCACGTCGATGCCCTCGATGCCGGCGATCGAGCCTTCCAGCACCTGCGTGACCTGGCTTTCGACGATGCTCGCCGAGGCGCCGGGATAGTTGGTGACCACCGAAACGGTCGGTTCGTCGATGTTGGGGTATTCGCGCACCGTCAGCCGGGTGAACGAGACCACGCCGAGCAGAATCAGCAGGAGGCTGAGCACCGTCGCGAAGACCGGACGGCGGATGCAGAGTTCGGAAAGACCCATCGGCTCCGCCTCAGCCCTGCGGCGCGGGCGGGGGGGCCACCACCTCGACCGCCACGCCGGGCTGCAGCCGCCCCTGGCCGGCGACCACGATCATCGCGCCGGCCGGAATGCCGCTCACCTCGACCTCGCCATTGAGGCGCTGGCCAAGCTGCACCTTGGCCTGCCGGGCCTTGCCGTCGACCACCTGCCAGACGAGGCGGTCCTGCCCGCGCGGCACGATGGCGCTTTCCGGCACGAACACCGCGTCGCGGGTCTCGCGCCCCTTCACCACCACGCGGGCGAACAGGCCCGGGCGCAGCACCAGATCGCCATTGTCGAGCCGGGCCCGCACGCTGAGCGAGCGCCCGTTCACATCGACCATGGGGTCGATGGCGTAGATCGTGCCGGTGAAGTTGCGCCCCGGCAGCGCGTCCAGGCTCACCAGAACCGTCTGCCCGGGCGAGATGGCGGCGAGCTGCGTCTCCGGCACCTTGAAGTCCAGCTTCAGCGTGTCGATCTTCTCGAGGTTCACCAGTTCGGTGCCGGTGGCGATATAGGCACCGTTCGAGACCGAGCGCAGGCCGACCACCCCGTCGAAAGGCGCGGTGATGGTGTGCTTGGCGATCTGGACGCGCTGGGAATTGAGCAAGGCGCGCGAGGTGAACAGTTCCGCCTGCGCCTCGTCGAGCGCCCGGGCAGTGCCGGAGCCGGACTGCTGCAGGCGCTGGGCGCGGCTGTAATTGGCTTCCGCCAGCGCGAGGCGCGCCTCGTTTTCTTCCAGCGAGGCCTTCATCAGCGCCGCGTCGAGCTGCACCAGCACGTCGCCGGCCTTCACATGCTGGCCTTCGTTGAACCGGATCTCCAGGATGCGACCGGAGACCTCGGAGGCCACCTTGACCGACTCGTCGGACTGCAGCGAGCCGATGGAGGAGATGTCGGTCGTCACCGCCGCCTGACGGGCAGGCGCCACCTCGACCGGCGCCCGGGGCGCCGCCTTCGGCTCGGCGGCGGCATTGGCCGTCCCCCGTCCGCCGAGCAGAGCCGCCGTATCGACCCAGCCCTTCTGATGCGCGAGGGCCCCTGCCCCCACGAGAAGTGCCGCAATCAGCCACACGCCGGTTCTGCGTTGCATCAGACCCTCATCAAGCTGCGTCGGAAGCAGGAAAATCCATGTTGCGACACAGCAGATGTGAGGAAAAGTTCCAACTTAATTATGTGTCATGTTCCCCCGACGCCGATCACATTCGCGCGGAAGCGGCAGCATCATACTCCAACAGGCGGCGCCTGCCGACCGCCACGCGGCAGCCGGCAGGCGGGGCGGCGAATCAGCCGTTCTTCACCATCACGTGCCGCACGACGGTATAGTCCTCCAGCGCGTAGGCGCTGAGGTCCTTGCCGTAGCCGGACTGCTTGAGGCCGCCATGCGGCATCTCGCTGACCAGCATGAAATGGCAGTTCACCCAGGTGCAGCCATACTGGAGCCGCGCGGCGGTCGCGAGCCCCTTGGACACGTCCCTGGTCCACACCGAGGAGGCGAGGCCGTAATCGCTGTCATTGGCCCACGCCACCGCCTCGTCGGCATCCTGGAACCGCGTCACCGACACCACCGGGCCGAACACCTCGCGGCGCACGATCTCGTCGGACTGGAGCGCGCCGGCCACCACGGTCGGCTCATAGAAGAAGCCCTTGCCGGAGCTGCCCCCGGCGAGCCTGCCGCCGGTGGCGATCTCGATGTGGTTCTGCTCGGAAGCGCGCTCGACGAAGGAGGCGACGCGGGCGCGCTGGCGAGCCGAGATGAGCGGGCCGATGTCGTTTTCCGAATCGTCGGCCTGTCCGAATTTCAGGCCCGACACGGCGGAGGCGAGGTCGGCCACCAGCCGGTCATAGACCTTGGCGCCGGCATAGATGCGGCAGGCGGCGGTGCAGTCCTGCCCGGCATTGTAATAGCCGAAGACCTTCACCCCCTCGACCACGGCCTCGATGTCGGCATCGTCGAACACGATGACCGGCGCCTTGCCGCCAAGTTCCAGATGGGTGCGCTTCACCGTCCGGGCGGCGGCGGTCAGCACCTTCTTGCCGGTGGCGATGTCGCCGGTAAGCGAGATCATCGCCACCTTGGGATGGTTGATCAGCGCGTTGCCGACGCTCTCGCCGCGCCCGAGCACGACATTGACGACGCCTTCGGGGAAGATGTCGGCGATCAGCTTCGCCAGCTTCAGCGTGGTCAGCGGGGTCTGCTCGGAGGGCTTGATCACCACCGTATTGCCGCCGGCCAGCGCCGGGGCGAGCTTCCACGCCGCCATCATCAGGGGATAGTTCCACGGCGCGATGGAGGCGACGACGCCGATCGGGTCACGGCGGATCATCGAGGTATGGCCGGCCATGTACTCGCCCGCCACCATGCCGTGCTGGGTGCGCACCGCGCCGGCGAAGAAGCGGAAGCAGTCGACCACGCCGGGCAGTTCGTCGTTCAGCACCGCGTGGCGCGGCTTGCCGCAGTTAAGTGCCTCCAGCGTGGCGAAGGATTCGGCCTCGGATTCGATGCGGTCGGCGAGCTTGAGCAGCAGGTTGGAGCGCTCGCCGGGCGTGGTGCGCGACCAGTGGGTGAACGCCTTCTCCGCCGCGTTCACCGCCGCGTCGACCTGATCGGGGGAGGCCTCCGGCAGCTCGATCAGCGTCTCCTCGGTCTTCGGGTTCAGCACCGTCTCGGGCGTCTCCGTGCCGGTGACGAAGGCCGAGCCGATGAGCATCTGCGTATCTGCAAGGGCAGTCATGGGGCGTCTCCTATTTTCCGCTTCCGGCCACGGCCTCGCCCTCGCGGGTGAGGTAGTAGGCGGCGAGAATGGGCAGGAAGGTCACGAGGATCACGAGCACGGCGACCACGTTGGTCACGGGCCGCTGCCGCGGGCGGATGAGTTCGGACAGCATCCAGATCGGCAGTGTGGACTGCTGGCCGGCGGTGAAGGTGGTGACGATCACCTCGTCGAAGCTGAGCGCGAAGGCCAGCATGCCGCCCGCCAGCAGCGCCGTGCCGATATTGGGCAGCACCACGAGGCGGAAGGTCTGGAAGGCGTCGGCGCCGAGGTCCATCGAGGCCTCGATCAGCGAGGGCGACAGCCGGCGCAGGCGCGCCACCGCGTTGTTGTAGACGACGACGATGCAGAAGGTCGCGTGGCCGAGCACGATGGTCCAGAAGGAGAAGGGAATCTCCATCAGCCCGAAGGCCTGCCGCAGCGCGATGCCGGTGACGATGCCGGGCAGCGCGATGGGCAGCACGAAGAGCAGCGAGATCGGCTCGCGGCCGAAGAACCGCGCCCGCGCCAGCGCGCCCGCAGCCAGCGTACCGAGCACCAGAGCGAGCGCGGTCGCGATCGCCGCCACCTTCAGCGACAGCCCGACGGCGGCCCAGATGTCGGGCCGCTCCCACACCACGCCGAACCATTTCAGCGTGAAGCCCGGCGGGGGGAAAGCGTAGCTCTTCTCTTCCGTGGTGAAGCAGTAGAGCAGGATGAACAGCAGCGGCACGTGCAGGAAGGCGAGCCCGCCCAGCGCGGCGATCTTCAGGGACAGCGGCGCGCGGGTCATGGCAGCGCGCTCCCGACCTCGATCGACCCCTCATCCCCGGGCTTGACCCGGGGACCCAGATCGGCAGGCGCAGGTCCCGGCCCTCTGGGTGCTCGGGTCAAGCCCGGGCATGAGGGGAATGGGGAGGAGCCTGCCAGGGAGAGATGAGATTTTTGCCGGGGAGCCTCCCCTGGGTCCCGGATCGACGCTCCACCTACGGCGTCGCTTGTCCGGGACACGAGCGACGCTCCGTTTCCCGGACAAGCTGCGCGACGCGCGGCGTTGATCCGGGACCCAGCGAAGACTCTTCTGCCGAACCTGCCTGCCTCACAGCGCATCGAACGCCCCCGTGCGCCGGGCGACGGTGAGGAACACCGCCATGACGAGGATCGGCACCAGCGAGAAGGCCGCCGCCAGCGGGATGTTCCCGGCCGTGCCCTGAAGCGTGTAGACCGCCTGCCCGAGCACCAGCGCCGAGGTGCCGATGATCTGCGGCACGATGTAGTCGCCCAGCGTCAGCGAGAAGGTGAAGATGGCCCCGGCCACCACGCCCGGCAGGGCGAGCGGCAGGATCACCGTGCGGAAGACGAGGCCCGGCGAGGCGCCGAGATCGCCGGCCGCCTCGATCAGATGCGGCGGCACCCGCTCCAGCGCCGCCTGAACAGGGAGGATCATGAAGGGCAGCCAGAGATAGGTGAAGGTCAGCACCATGCCGGTATAGCTGACCGAGAGCGAGGGCCCGCCGACCAGCGGCAGGTCGAGCCACGCCGCCAACGCGCCGCCGAGGCCGAGTTGGTGGGCGAACCAGCCGATGGCGCCCTCCTTGGCCAGCAGCAGCTTCCAGCCATAGACCTTGACGAGATAGCTCGACCACAGCGGCATCATCACCGCGAGGTAGAAGCCCGCCTTCACCTTCGGCCCGGCATAGCGGGCGGCGTAATAGGCGATGGGAAAGGCGATCACGGCGCAGAGCAGCGTGACGGCAGTGGCGATCCCCACGGTGCGCAGCACGATGTCGTAATTGGCCGGGCGGAACAGTTCGAGCAGCGTCGCCGTGGTCGGCTCGCGCACGATGGTGCCGGAGAACTCGTCTATCGAGAAAACCGATTGCCCGAGGAAGACGAACAGGCTGCCGAGATAGACGAGGCCCAGCCACAGCAGCGGCGGCACGAGGAGCAGCAGCGTGAGCAGGCGCGTATGGCGCACCAGCACGTCGGAGAGGCGGCGCAGCACCCCCTCGCGCGGAGCGGGAATGTCGAACGTGGCGAGGCTCACGTTTCGCCCTCCATCGGCACGATGGCGGCGACGGGCACGGCGAGCTGGACCGTCGCGCCGGCGATGACGCCTGCGGAGGTCGCCGGCACGACGGCGGCGAGCTGGAGGCCCTGCCCCGTCACCGCCGTCACCCGGCGCACCGCCCCCTGATAGGACACGTCGATCACCCGCGCCTCGACGACGCTCGTCCCCTCCGGCGCGGCGGCGCCGTGTGAGAGCAGCGCGATCTTCTCCGGCCGCAGGCTGGACGGGCGGGCGGCGGCGCCGAGCGCAGCGGCCTGCGCGGCCTCGAGCACATTGGCCGAGCCGACGAAGCGGGCGACGAAGCGCGTCGCCGGCCGCTCATAGACTTCCTCCGGCGGGCCGACCTGCACGATGCGGCCCTCGTTGAACACCGCCACGCGGTCGGCCATGGACAGCGCCTCGCCCTGATCATGGGTGACGAAGACGAAGGTGAGGCCGAGCGCGCGTTGCAGCCCCTTCAGCTCCGACTGCATCTCCTCGCGCAGCTTGAGGTCGAGCGCGCCGAGCGGCTCGTCGAGCAGCAGCACTTTCGGCCGCACCACGAGGGCGCGGGCGAGCGCGACGCGCTGGCGCTGGCCGCCGGAAAGCTGGGCGGGGCGGCGCGTCTCCATGCCGGCGAGCTTGACCATGGCCAGCGCCTCGCGGGCGAGCCGGTCGCGCTCGGCACGGCCGACGCCGCGCACCTTCAGCCCGTAGGCCACATTGTCGCCGACCGACAAATGCGGAAACAGCGCGTAGTCCTGGAACACGGTGTTCACCGCCCGGCGATAGGGCGGCAGCCCCTCCACCGTCTCGCCGAAGATCTCGATATGGCCGGCATCGGGCTGCTCGAAGCCGGCGATCAGGCGCAGGCACGTCGTCTTGCCCGAGCCGGAGGGGCCGAGCATGGCGAAGAACTCGCCGGGCGCGATGGACAGGTCGACGCCGTCGACCGCCTTCACAGTCCCGAAATGCCGCTCCACGCCCTGGAAGCGGACGGCGGGCAGAGCGAGCGGGGCGGCGTGAGGGTGCATGAAGAAAATCCGGGAAGGCGGGGAAGAGGGCCGGAAACAGGGACACGGCGGGCGTTCCGCCGTGGTCAGGCGCTCCCGCGCCCTCATGGCCGGGCTTGACCCGGCCACCCAGACATTGGGCCGGGCCCAACCGCGGCGAGGCTGGGTCCCCGGGTCAAGCCCGGGGATGAGGGCATTGGCGAACCGCGCGAAGCGGGTCGGTGAGGGGGAGGCAAGGCTGCGGAGCGAAAGGCCCCTCACCCCACCCCTCTCCCCGCCGGGGAGAGGGAGCAGGAACCCGCGAGACCGGCCGACGGAAGGACTACCGCCCGCCGAGCACGGCGATGTAGTCCGACACCCAGCGGTAATAGGGCACGCAGCCGGCGGCCTGGGTGGCGCATTTGGCGACCGGGGTGCGCCAGAAGTGGATCTTCTCGAAGTCTTCCATGCCGTTGGTCTTGCAGCCATCCGGCCCGAGAAGTTCGTTGCCCTTGCAGGCGGCGGGGACGGAGGGCACCGAGCCGAACCACGAGGCGAGGTCGCCCTGCACCTTCGGCGAGAGGGAATGCTCCATCCACATATAGGCGCAGTTCGGGTGCTTGGCGTCGACATGCATCATGGTGGTGTCGGCCCAGCCGGTGGCGCCCTCTTCGGGGATGGTCGAGGCGATCGGCTTCTTCTGGCTCTGCAGCAGGTTGACCTGGAACGGCCAGGAGGAGGAGGCGACGACGCCCTCATTGGTGAAGTCGTCGACCTGGATCATGGCGTCGTGCCAGTAGCGCTGCACGATCTTGCGCTGCTGGCGCAGCAGGTCCAGCGCCGCCTTGTACTGCTCCTCGGTCAGCTCGTAGGGGTCCTTGATCCCCAGCTCGGGCTTGTGCGCCATCAGGTAGAGCGCCGCGTCGGCGATGTAGATCGGGCCGTCGAAGGCCTGGATGCGGCCCTTGTTCGACTTGCCGTCCGGCAGGGTCTGCTCCTCGAAGACGACGTTCCAGCTCTTCGGCGCGCCGTCCTTGAAGGTCTCGGTGTTGTACATCAGCACGTTGGAGCCCCACTGATAGGGCACGCCGTAATGCACGGCGTTGACCGTGTGCCAAGGCGAACTCTGCAGCCGCTCGTCGACGGTGCTCCAGCTCGGGATCAGCTTGGTGTTGATGGGAGCGACCTTCTTGCCGGCGATGAGGCGCAGCGAGGCGTCACCGGAGGCGGTCACGAGGTCGAAGCCGCCCTCGTTCATCAGCGCCACCATCTCGTCGGAGGTGCCGGCGGTCTTCACATTGACCTTGCAGCCGGACTTCTTCTCGAAGGCCGTCACCCAGTCATAGGCCTTGTCGGTCTCGCCGCGCTCGATATAGCCGGGCCAGGCGACGATATCGACCTGCCCCTCGCCCTTGCCGAGCGCCTTCATCTCGGCGGCGAAGGCGGGCTGGAGGGTGAGCGAGGCACAGGCGGCGAGCGCCGGCAGATGCAGATAACGGGCAATGGTGGTCATGTTGTTTCCCTCTGTTCTGCGGGCGCTGACCGCCCTTTGGGGAAAGTGTGCCGCCGCCCCGCAGCACGCGCCACACCAAAGATCAGAAGGCCGATATCGGAAAAACCGATGAGCACGGGATAGGCAGTCTTGCGCCGTCATCCCGGCCGAAGCCCGAAGGGCGCAGAGCCGGGATCGCCCGCCTCCGCCGCCGACGATCCCGGCTCGCGCCTGCGGCGCGTCCGGGATGACGATCTGGCAGCGGCAGGCGGGCACTCGTCGTCAGCGCCGCCCCGCATGGCGGGTGGCGGCAATCGAGACGAAGCCGGAGGCGGCGGCCGAGAGCGGCGAGCCGCGCCGCCAGGCGGTCGCCACCTCCACCGCCGGCACGTCGTCGATCAGCGTGCGCGCCTCGATCTTGTCGCCTTCCAGCGACCAGGGCCGATAGGTGAGGTCCGGCAGCACGGCGACGCCGGCCCCCGTCGCCACCAGCGAGCGCACCGCCTCCACCGAGCGGGTGCGGAACGCCACCGGCGGACGGATGCCGAGCCGGCGCCAGACGATCTCCGAGGCTTCCGCGATTTCGTCAATGGTCAGCAGCACATGCGGCTCGCCCGAGAGGTCGCGCAGGCTCACCCGTTCCTCCGCCAGCGCGGGGTGGCCGAGCGGCAGCCAGACCCGGTAGGGCGAAACCTCGACCGCCTCGGTCTGGAGCGCGGCGGAGCGGCGCCCGGGCGGCAGCACCATCACCGCGACGTCCAGTTCGCCACCGACCAGAAGGTGTTCCAGATAGTCCGCCGCATCCTCCACCGCCTCCACCGCGATGCCGGGAAAGGCGCGGCGGAAGCGGGCGATGAGGTCGGAATAGATGTAGCCGGCGACCAGCGGGGTGACGCCGACCGACAGCCGCCCGGTGAGCGCCGCCGTCTCCGGCCCGGCCAGCGCGCGCCGCGCATCCGCCACGTCGCCGAGGATCTTGCGGGCGTGGCGCAGGAAGTGATGGCCCTTGAGGGTGAGATCGGCGCCGCGCGCATGGCGCTCCAGCAGCTTGAAGCCGAGGTCGAGCTCCAGTTCGCGCAGGGCTTCGGTCACGGTCGACTGCGAGATCGACAGCGTGTGCGCCGCCGAGGAGACGGAACCGTTCTCCGCCACCGCGACGAAATACTGAAGCTGGCGCAGCGAAAAGGCCATCGGACGACCCGGAAGGAGGCGGTTTTTCCGATGGTAGCACGGGTGGCGGCATTGGGGAGATGGGCGCGCCCGTCCATTCCTCGTCATCCCGGACGGCCGCAGGCCGATCCGGGATCGCTTGATCACGATACGCGATCCCGGCTCTACGCGGCTGCGCCGCTGCGGCCGGGATGACGACGAAGAGGGCCGCCGATCAGCGCCCCAGCAGGCTCTTCAGCTCGAAGCTCTCGTCGCCCGCCTGCTCCGGCGTGATCGCCGGCGTGCCGGCGAGCAGGCGGCGGCCGAGCATGTGGTCGGCCGGGCGGTTGACGCTCTCGATGGCGGTGAGCACGCCGTCGCGGAAGCGGAACACCGAAAAGCGCCGCGAGGCGGGGTCGCCGCGCAGCACGGCGGTATCGGTAGCCGCCGCAAGGCCGACCATTTGCAGCTTGAGGTCGGCCTGGTCGCTCCAGAACCACGGCACGGCCTCGAAGGGCGCGGGCTCTCCCGTCGGCGACAACCTGCCGGTGAGGCGGTGGGCGAGGCTGCGCGCCTGATCGGCGGCGTTCTGCACCGATTCGAGCCGGGTCATTCCCCCGGCGAAGCGGCTGGGATAGGCCACCGCGTCGCCCAGCGCGGAGATGGAGGGGTCGGCGGTCGCCAGATGCGCGTCGACCACGATGCCGTTCGCCACTTCCAGCCCGGCTTCGGCGGCGAGTTCCACATTCGGCACCACGCCGATGCCGACCAGCACGAAGTCGGCCGGATGCACCGCCCCGTCCGTCGTCTCGACGCCCGTGACATGGCCTTCCTCGCCGGTGAGCCCGATCACCCCGGCGCCGAGCACGAGATGGGTGCCCATGGCGGCGTGCGCCTGCGCGAAGAACGCCGACATTTCGGGCGAGACGGCGCGGGCGAGCACGCGGCCGGCGCCTTCCAGCACCGTCACCTCATGGCCGAGCGCGCGGACCACGGCGGCGAATTCCAGCCCGATGAAGCCGGCGCCGATCACCACCACGCGGCGCGCGCCCTCCAGCCGCCCCCGGAGCGCATCGGCGTCCGCCCGCGTGCGCAGGTAGAACACGCCGGCAAGGTCGTGGCCGGGCACGGGGAGCGGGCGGTTGCGGGCGCCGGTGGCGAGGATGAGATGGGCATAGGGCAGGCTCGCCCCTCCCTCCAGCAGCAGCCGGTGGGCGGCGCGGTCGAGGGCGACGGCGCGCGCATTCACCAGCTCGATGCGATGGTCGGCGTAGAAGGCGGCCGGGCGCAGCTCGATCTGCTCGATGCCGGCGTCGCCCTTCATATAGGCCTTGGACAGCGGCGGGCGCTGATAGGGCAGGCCGGGCTCCTCGCCCACGAGGACGAGGCGCCCGGCATAGCCGGATTCGCGCAGCGAGGCGGCGGCCTGAAAGCCGCCCTGCCCCGCCCCGACGATGACGATGCCGGGAGTATCGCTCTCGCTCATGTCTCTTTCTCCGCGAGCGCCACCAGCCGGTCGCGCTCGTCATAGATCGCCGCGCCGATCCGCTCCATGAACTCATTGTCCGGCAGGCCGGGCGGGATGGGCGGCAGGAACGACACGGTGATGGTGCCCGGCCGTATCGCGAAGCTGCGCGCCAGCCAGAACAGGCCGGCATTGTGGGCCACCGGCACCACCGGCACGCCCAGCGCCTTGTAGAGCAGCAGCACGCCGCGCTGCATCGGCGCGCGCGCGTCCACCGGCTGGCGGGTGCCCTCGGGGAAGATCAGCAGGCTGCGCCCCTGCGCCACCGCCTCGCGCCCCTCGCGGAACATCTTCTTCATCGCCGCGCCGCCGCCGGCCCGGTCGATGGCGATCATCGGCGAGCGCTTGAGGAACCAGCCGAAGACCGGGATGCGGTACAGCTCTTCCTTCAGCACGATGGCGACGTCCGGCACCAGCCTGGCGGCGGCGATGGTCTCGAAGGTCGACTGGTGGTTGGCGACATAGAGCGCCGGCCCGTCCGGCCGGTTGCCCTCGCCGATGGTGCGGCAGGACACGCCGACAAGGCGCAGCAGCGCCAGCACGCCGCCGGCCCAGACGCGCGAGAAGCGCCGCGTGGCGGGCGGATCGCGGCGTAGCGCGTAATAGGGAATGGTGGCCGCGAGCAGCAGCGTCCACAGGACGAGCAGGATGAGGAAGACGGTCGAGCGCAGGCGGGTCATTGCGGAGCGGCGGGCCTCACGGATCACCCGGCGGGTCTAGCAGATCGAAGCGCACGACGGGAGGGCCGGCCGGTGGCGCGGAGAGGGAGCCGGTTCCAGGTCGAGACAGTAGCCATCGGCCGCCTCGAGGGCGGCGCGGTCCCTAGGCTGCATCAACCCGCATCGTTCGATTCTCCACAATCGGCGCGGCTTACGTCGGATCAGATATGAACTTCAGAAAAGCTTCGCCAGCGAGAGTCGTTCTTCTCTGTAAAATCGCCGCCTTACTTATGCCCACCGATCGCGGGCTCTCGGCCAACCCATCAGAACCCAGCATGTATAGAATAATATCCACCTCTACATTTCCAATCTCTGGAAATGCCAACCCGATTGCGTAAGGTATACTTACTGTTTCGTCAACCGATTCATAATATTTAACTAATTCTTCGTTAGAGCCGGGATCTGACAAAGCGCGGAGAACTGCAATATGCGCAGGAGAATACCTTTCTATGTGCGCCAGAAACGACCCCAATAAAAGATCGCTCAGTTGCATTCCAGACGCAATGTTGAGCGCGGCGTTGCGAAGCGCCTGAAGTTTTTCTGCCCTGTGCGTTCGTCGTGCCGCCTCCATCCCGAACGCTACAGCCGACAGGAAATCTTCGTTCCGGTTCAGCGACGCAGGGTCGAAGGTGCCGAGGCGTTCGCGTATTTCCGCCAAGCCGGTTGCGAGACCAGAGAGCCACTCGGCTTGCCGCTTATGCAACGGGTCCCCAACGACCGTGTCCGCAAACTGCTGAAGTGTGTAACCAAGTCCCGGCAAGACAACATCGAATGCGCCTAAAGACGCCTTAGCGACGTGATACCCAAAAGAACCATGGGCTTGAGCCGGGAGTTTTGTAGAGTCCTCCTCATCGGTCATGAATTGCCCCACAATTGTATAATGATCGAGCCGGTAGCCGCAACGTAACCTAATACCAAGATCAAGCCCGGCCATGACGTCGTGTAGGCAGGGCGGACCGTTCGGGATGACGGAAGCCTCACCCCTCGATCAGCGCGAAGGCGTTCACGTCGAACAGGCCGAAATCGGTGATCTTCAGATGCGGGATCACCGGCAGCGGCAGGAAGGCGACCTGCAGGAAGGGCTCGGGCAGCACCACGCCGAGCGCCTTGGCCGCCGCGCGCAGCGGGATCAGCGCGTCGTGCACCTCCTCGAACGAGGTGTCGGCCATCAGCCCGGCGACGGGGAGCGCCAACTCGGCCGTCACCTGCCCGCCCTCCGCCACCGCGAAGCCGCCGCGCAACTCGATCAGCCGGTTGACCGCCACCGCCATGTCGGCCTCGTCGGCGCCGACCACGGTGATGTTGTGGCTGTCATGGCCGACCGAGGAGGCGATGGCGCCGCGCTTCATGCCGAAGCCATGCACGAAGCCACGCCCGATATTGCGGTTCGCGCCATGGCGGGCGACGACGCAGACCTTCACCGCGTCCTTGTCGAGATCGGCGTGCTTCTCGCCGTCGATGACCGCGAGGTCGAAAGTGAGATCCTCGGTGATGATGCGCCCCGGCACCACGCCGATGACCCGCGTCGCGCGGGACGTGGCCGGAATGCGGAAATCCGCCGCCTCGACCGGCTCGGCCTTCATCGAATCGAGCCCGACCGGCGGCACATGGGCGCGCGCGGCGAAAAGCTCGGGCGTCACCAGCCTTCCGGCGCTGATCACATGGCGGACCGAGCAGGCTTCCAGATCGTCGAGAAGGACGATGTCGGCGCGCCGGCCCGGGGCGATCAGGCCGCGATCGGTCAGCCCGAAGGCGTTGGCCGCCGACCAGCTCGCCACCCGGTAGACATGGTGCAGCGGCGCGCCGCCCTTGATCGCCTCGCGGATCATGTAGTCGAGATGGCCCTCCTCGGCGATGTCGAGCGGGTTGCGGTCGTCGGTGCAGAAGGCGAGGAAGGCCGAGGTGTCGGCCGAAATCAGCGGGATCAGCGCGTGCAGGTCCTTGGAGACCGAGCCCTCGCGGATGAGCACGGTCATGCCCTTCACCAGCTTCTCGCGCGCCTCCTCCACCGAGGTCGCCTCGTGCTCGGTGCGGATGCCGGCCGCGATGTAGCCGTTGAGGTCGCGCCCGCGCAGCAGCGGCGCGTGGCCGTCAATGTGCCCGTCCGAGAACAGCGAGAGCTTGTCGAGGCAGCCCGCGTCGGCGAACAGCACGCCGGGGAAATTCATGAACTCGGCGAGGCCGATGCCGGAGGCGTGGCCGCGCAGCGCGGCGAGGTCGGCGGCGGCGAGCGCCGCGCCGGCGGTCTCGAAGGCGGTCGCCGGCACGCAGGAGGAAAGCTGGACCCTGAGGTCCATGATGGTGTGCTCGGCGCAGCGCTGGAACCAGGCGATACCCTCGGCGCCGAGCACGTTGGCGATCTCGTGCGGGTCGCAAATCGCCGTGGTGACGCCGTGCGGCAGCACGCAGCGGTCGAATTCCAGCGGCGTCACCAGCGAGGATTCGACATGCAGATGGGTGTCGATGAAGCCGGGGGCGGCGAACAGCCCCTCGCCGTCGATCTCGCGCGCCCCGGAATAGGTGTCGTAGGTGCCGACGATGCGGTCGCCCACCATGGCGATGTCGGTGCGTGTGAGCGCGCCGGTGATGACGTCGAGCAGGCGCACATTCTTGATGACGAGGTCGGCGGGCGCCGTCCCGCGCCCCGCCTCGATGAAACGCCGTATCTGCGCGGGGCTACGCCGTGTCATGTCTCTATTCCTTCCACGCGCTGGCCTGATCCAGCCGGGCGATGTCGCCGGCGGTGAGGTGCAGCGCCGCCGAGGCGATCAGCTCGCCGAGCTGTTCGAGCCGCGAGGCGCTGGCGATGGGGGCGGTCACGCTCGGGCGGGCCATGACCCAGGCCAGCGCCACCTGCGTCGGCGTCGCGCCCCTGGCGGCGGCCACCTCGTCGAGCGCGGCGAGAATGCCGAGCCCCTTCGGGTTGAGATATTTATTGACCAGCCCCCGCCCGCGCACGCTCTTCTGCGCGCCCGCCGGGGTGCGGTACTTGCCGGTCAGGAAGCCGCCGGCGAGCCCGAAATAGGTGATGACGCCAAGCCCGTTGGCCTGGCAGATCGGCTCCAGTTCCGCCTCGTAACCGGCGCGTGCGCACAGATTATATTCCGGCTGCAGCGTCTCGTAGCGCGGCAGCTTCTCGCGCGCGGCGACGGCGAGCGCCTCGAAAAGCCGGGGGACGGACAGGTTCGAGGCGCCGATGAGCCGCACCTTTCCGGCGCGGATCAGCCCGTCATAGGCGCCGAGCACCTCCTCGAACGGGGTGTCCGGGTCGTCCCAGTGCGACTGGTAGAGGTCGATACGGTCGGTCTGCAGCCGCGCCAGCGACGCCTCGACCGCCTGCACGATGTAGTCCGGCTTCAGACAGACCCTGCCCAGCCCCATATCGCCGCCGACCTTGGTGGCGATGACGAGTTTGTCGCGGTTGCCGCGCGCCTTCATCCACCGGCCGATGATGGCCTCGGACTCGCCGCCCTCATGGCCGCTCACCCAGCGCGAATAGACGTCGGCGGTGTCGATGAAGGTGAAGCCGGCGTCGAACAGCCCGTCCAGCAGGCGGAACGAGGTGGCTTCGTCGGCGGTCCAGCCGAACACATTGCCGCCGAGGCACAGCGGCGGAACCAGAATGTCGGAGCGTCCGAGGCGGCGCAGTTCCATCGTGGTCTTCCTCCGGCTCGACGGCGCGGCGCCTTCCCTGGGGAACGGCGTCCCGCGCCGAACGGATCCCGTGCGCGGGCAGATCGGCCGTTGCAAATCTATGGCAGCCGGCCGCGATGGCCAGCCACCCGCCGGTTGTATCTGCGCAGGCGGGAGACCGGGCTCAGAACGCCTCGTCGTCGAGGCTGCCGACCTCGATCAGTTCGACCTGCTCGCGCTGGCAGACGTTACGCAGCTCGGGCGACGACACCGTGTCGGTGACGAAGGTGTCGATCTCGCCGATGGAGCCGATGCGCACGGGCGCCGTGCGCTCCAGCTTGGAGCGGTCGGCGACCAGTATGACCTGCCGCGCATTGTCGATGATGGCGCGCGCCACCTGCACCTCGCGGTAGTCGAAATCCAGCAGCGTGCCGTCCTCCTCGATCGCCGAGGCGCCGATGACGGCGTAGTCGACGCGGAACTGGCGCACGAAATCGACCGCCGAGGAGCCGATCACCGCGCCGTCGGCGTGGCGTACCGGGCCGCCGGCCATGATCAGCTCGATCTTCGGGTGGCGGTAGAGCAGCGTCGCCACGTTGAGGTTGTTGGTGATGACCAGCATGTCCTCGTGGTCGGCGAGCGCGCGGGCCACCTCCTCGGTGGTGGTGCCGATGTTGATGAACAGCGAGGCGCGGTTCGGCACCATGGCCGCCGCCGCCTCGGCAATGGCGCGCTTGGCGCCCAGCGCCATGGCCCGGCGGGCCTCATAGGCGAGGTTCTCCACGCCCGAGGCGACCACGGCGCCGCCATGCACGCGCGACATCAGCCGGCGCACGCAAAGATCGTTGAGGTCCTTGCGGATGGTCTGGGGCGAGACTTCGAAACGCGCGGAGAGGTCTTCGACACTGACCCGCCCCTGCGCGCGCGCCAGCACGAGTATGTCCTGCTGGCGGGAGGAGATCGCGTTCATGCGGCCTGGCTGGTCCTGTCTCCCGGGTGTGGATGACCGTCTTCTGCGGACGATTCGTTCCGCATCCTGCACATTGGAGGCGGTCGCGGCAAACAAGGGCTTAGACGCGCTGCAACATGAGCACGCTGGCGAGCCCGCCGGCCGCCGCGATGGCGGCGAGGCCGAGCGTGTCCGGCGGCTCCCCCGCCATCTCGTGGAACAGCCGCACGGCGAGGATGGCGCCCGAGGCGCCGATGGGATGACCGCGCGCCAGCGCGCCGCCGCCGCGATTGATGCGGGCGGGATCGAGGCCGGCCCGCGCGCAATTCCCCCGCGCCTGCCCGGCCGAGGCTTCCATCAGTTCGACCACGGGAATCTGGCTCCACTCCAGCCTCACACCGCAGTCGTGGAGACGGTCAAGGTCCATGAGGATGGTCTCATAGGCAGTTTCCACCAGCGACCAATCGATCGCCTCCGGCGGGTCGTCCGGCGCGGCGGCGAAGGAGCGGGCGAAGAACACCTCGCTCACCGGGCGGCCTAAATGGAGTCGCCGCTCCGCCCATTGCCGCGAGGCTACCAGCACCACCGCCGCCGCATCCGCCTCCACCGCGACGCCGGTGGCATCGAGCGCGTTCTCGCCCTCGCCATGGATCACCGGGGCGCGGGCGCACAGGCGCGGGGTCAGCGCGCGGGTGAAGCTGTCGAAGCCGAGGCCGGCAACCGGCACGATCTCCGCCTCCAGCCGTTCGCGCGCGGCGAGCGCCTTGCGGTGGCTCTCAATGGCGAAGGCCGCCTGCTCGGCCCGGCTCATGCCGCGCGCCGCCCGCGCCAGCACCTCGATCATGTCGGGATCGGGAAGCGGCCATGGCGCGAAGGGCGGGCGATCATAGAACACCGGCGCCTCGCCCTTCGCCTTCGGCCGCACGGCGCGCAAAGGCGACCGGCTGAAGCTCTCCACCCCGCCGGCGAGCACAAGCTCCGCCGCGCCCGATTCCACCATGCGGGCGGCAAGCTGGATGGCGTCGAGCCCGGAGCAGCATTGCGTGTCGAGCGTCAGCGCCGGCACCGTCGCCGGCAGGCCGGCGGCCAGCGCGGCGAGGCGGGCGACATTGCCGCCGCCGGACAGGGCATTGCCGAGGATGACGTGCTCCACCTCGTGCGGCGCGCGGCCGGCATCGTCGAGCACCGCGCGCAGCACCGGGGCGGCAAGGTCATGCGCCTCCACCGCGCGGAAGGCGCCGCCGCGCGGGGCCACCGCCGTGCGGCGGGCGCTGACGATGAAGGCGGCGCTCATCGCGCGAGTCTTTCGCGGGCGATGGCCTCCAGCGCGCGCAAATCGGCCTTGCCGCCGGAGGTGCGCGGCCAGTCCTCCAGCGCGAGGAAACGGCGCGGGATCTTCGCCGCCGGCAGCAGCGCCCGGCAGGCGGCGCGCAGGGCGGGCTCGTCGAACGGCCCGCGCAGCACCGCCACCAGCTCGACGCCGCGCAGCGGATCGGGCAGGCCGAACACCGCCGCCTCCTCGATGCCGGAAAGGCTAGCGAGCACCGTCTCGACCTCCTCCGGGTAGACGTTGAGCCCCGAGGTGACGAGCATGCGCCGCTCGCGCCCGTACAGATAGAGGAACCCCGCCTCGTCGAGCCGTCCATGGTCGCCGATGGTGAGGAAGCCGCCCTCGCGCCGGGTCTCGGGCGCGCTGCCGCAGGCATAGTCATCGAACAACAGGGTGCTGCCGACCCAGATCGCGCCCGCTTCCCCGGCCGGCAGGTCGCGCCCGTTCGCGTCGCGGATGCGCAGGGCGACGCCCGGCGCGGCGCGCCCGACCGAGCCGGCGGGCACGCCCTCGCCCGGATGGGCGATGGTGATGAAGCTGGTTTCCGAGGCGCCGTAGAATTCGGCGATGCCGGCCTTCGGGAACAGCGCCATCGTGGCCGCGCGCGTCTCCGGGCGCCATTTGGCGCCGCTGATCATCAGCACCCGCAGCGAGGGGAAGCTCTCGCCCTGCGCCGCCTCCACCAGCATCTGCAACTGGGTGGGCGTGGCGTAGAGCGCGGTGACGCCGTGGCGCTCGATCAGCCGCAGCGCCCGGCGCGGGTGGAACTGGCGCATCATCACCGCCGTCGCGCCGATGTGCAGGGCGTGGACGACGCCATAGAGGTGCAGCGAGGCGGCCAGCCCGCCCGGCGCCAGAACCACATCGGCCTCGCTCAGGCCGAAGGCGGCGGCGCTGACCGCGAAACTGTCGATCCAGGAGCGGTGGGAGCGGCGATAGCCCTTCGGCGTGCCGGTCGAGCCGGAGGTGAAGCCGACATAGAACGGCGCGTCGGGCGACGGCGGCAGCGGCAGCGGCGCGGCGGCGACGTCCGGCACCGCGTCGAGGGTGAGGGCGGGCGCCAGAGCGGCGTCGATAGCGTCGCGGTAGGTGTCGGGCCAGGCGGGATCGTAGACCAGCGCCTGCCGGCCGCTCACCGCGCAGGCGAGGAAGCTTTCCACCAGCGCCGGCGCGTTGCCGAGAGCGAGCGCCACGCCGGCCCCCGGCGCGGTGCGCGCCGCCAGCCACGCGGCGAGGCCGCCGACGCGGCCGGCGAGATGGGCGCGGCCCAGCACCTCGTCGTCGCACACCAGCGCGGCGCACTCCGGCGCCTGCCGGGCCAGCGCCGTCACATCCGCGCCGACAATCGGCGCCGCCATGGTCAGGCGTTGCGCGAGAGCAGCGCTTCCGGCATGCCGCGCGCCACCGTCTGGGCGATGAGGGCCACCAGCACCGCCTTGATGGTGTCGCCGGGAATGAAGATCAGGCACGCCTTGGCGGCGTCGAGCGGCGACAGGCCGCCGACCAGCGACATGCCGGCAATGCCGAAGGCGTACATCACCACGATGCCGCCGACCACGGCGGCGACCAGCGCGGCCGGGAACACCGGCGCCCTGCGCAGCGCCTGCATGATCCAGCCGGCGACGAAGGCCACCGCGATCCAGCCGAAGATGAAGCCGACCGAGGGCGAGAAGAACACGCCGAGCCCGCCGCGCCCGCCGGCCAGCAGCGGCGCGCCGAGCGCCACCACGAACAGCAGCAGCACCATGGCGAGCGCCCCGCGCCAGGCGCCGAGCATCACGCCCGCCAGCATCGCCCCCATGCTCTGCGCGGTGATCGGCACGCCGCCGGCGAAGGGAAGATCGAAGCGCGGCAACAGGCCGAGCATGGCGAAGATCGCGGCATAGAGGGCGATCTGCACGAGCGAACGGTCCTTCATCGGTGGCCTCCCCGGGGTGCGCCGCCCCGCGCGGCAAGCGCCTCGGCGGTATGGTGGGACAATCTCACTGTCTGGATACAGAAAGGCGCGAGCAGGCGCCAGCCGCCGCGCCTGCCGGCGCGGGCGCGGTACGATTCGTTCAGCGCCTCCCACAGCGCGAACAGCAGCGGCACGAAGCGGATCATCATCGCCACCGCCAGCGCGACGCGGCGCGGGGCCACGCCGAACAGCGCCAGCGGGCGCAGCAGCGGTTCCACCGCGTCCATCATCGCGTCCATGCGGGTGGTCATGGTCACGGCATTGGCCAGCAGCACCATGGCGAGGATGCGCAGGATGACCAGCACGCCGAGCAGGATGTCGCCACTCCACCAGTGCAGCGCCAGAAGCACCGCGAAGAGCATCCAGAGCGGGCGCAGCAGCGCGATCTGCGCCAGCGCCGCCCGCCCCAGAGAGGCATAGAGCGCCAGCACCGCCACCACGAGCCCCGCCATCACCGCCACGCTCTCGACCGGCGTGATGGCCAGGCTGATGACGGCCAGCGCCAGCAGCTTCCAGCCGGCGGAGATGCGATGCAGCCAGGTGCGCTGGGCGAGATAGAGCGAGATCACACCAGCGCCTCCGCGAAGGCGCGGTAGGCGGCGACGACCTCGCCCGGCGCGCCGTCCATCCGCACCCCGCCCTCGTGCAGCCAGACCACGCGGTCGTAGCCGGCGAAGGCGTCGAGTTCATGGGCGACGAGGATCACCTGCTGCGGCAGGCCGGCGATCAGCGCCTCCAGCCGCCGGCGGGTCGGCAGGTCGAGGCTGGAGAACGGCTCGTCGAAGACCAGCACCGCCGGCTCCATAACCAGCACGGCGATGATGCACAAAAACTGCTTCTCGCCCTCGGAGAGCGCGTGCACCGGCCGCTCGGCCCAGTGCGCGCGGCCGAAGCGCTCCAGCGCCGGCACCGCCGCCTTCGCCGCCTCGCGGCGCGGCATGCCCGACTGTTCGAGGCTGAAGGCGACTTCCTCGGCGACGGTGGGGAAAATGATCTGGTGGTCAGGGTTCTGGAAGATGAAGCCGACCTTGCCGGGCAGCTCGCCCGCCTGCTCCGCCGCGTCAATTCCGTGCACCACGACGCGCCCGGCATCGGCGGCCAGCAGGCCGTTGAACAGGCGCACCAGCGAGCTTTTGCCCGAACCGTTGGTGCCGATCAGCCCAACCCGCCGCTCGGAAAGCTCCAGCGACACGCGATCAAGCACGGTGCGCCCGCCACGGGTGAGGGTGACGTTTTCGAGGAGGATCGAGGTCATGGCACGTCATCCCGGACGGCCGAAGGCCGGTCCGGGATCGCGCAAACAGGGACGCCGATCCCGGCTCTACGCGGCGGCGCCGCTGCGGCCGGGATGACGGCCTTCAGGGGCGTGGCACGCGTCACAGCATTTCCAGCGAACGCTTGCGGGTGGGGGGCGGGAACGCCTTGTCGAGCGCGGCGAGATCGTCGGCGTCGAGCTTGATGTCGCGCGCGCCGGCATTCTCGCGCATGTGCTCGGGGCGCGAGGCCTTGGGGATGACGATGTTGTTCGAGCTGCGCAGCGCCCAGGCGAGCGCCACCTGGAACGGCCGGACGCCATGCTTGGCGGCGATCTCGGCCAGCACGCCGGCGGTCTTGATGCGGCCCTGCTCGATGGGGCTGTAGGCCATCAGCGGAACCTCGTTCTCCTCCAGCCACGGCAGGAGATCGAATTCCGGCCCGCGCCGGGTGAGGTTGTAGAGCACCTGATTGACCGCGCAGGCATCGCCGCCGGGCGTGTCCCACAGTTCCAGCATGTCGTCGGTGTCGAAGTTCGACACGCCCCAGTGGCGGATCTTGCCCTGGCTCTTGAGGTGCTCGAAGCCGATGATGGTCTCAGCCAGCGGCACGCCGCCGCGCCAGTGCAGCAGATAAAGGTCGAGCTGGTCGGTCTTCAGCCGCTTGAGGCTGCGCTCGCAGGCGGCGACCACGCCGGCCCGGCTGGCATTGTGCGGATAGACCTTCGAGACCAGGAACACCTTGTCGCGCAGCCCGGCGAGCGCGTCGCCGAGGAAGCTCTCGCAGGCGCCCTCGCCATACATCTCGGCGGTATCGACCAGCCGCAGGCCGAGTTCGACGCCGAGGCGCACCGATTCGGTCTCGTCCTTCCGCGCCGCCGCGCGCTCGCCCATCATCCAGGTGCCGATGCCGAGGGCCGGAACCTTTTCACCGCCGGGAAGAACCACCTTGCCGCTCATCGCGCGTCTCCGTTGCGTCCTCAGGCGGATTGCCACTCCCGCGCCGCCGGCGCAAGCGGCACCGGCCCTTCCATGCTATTCTGGGCGCCGGCCATCCTTCCAGACCTGCCGACACCGGACGCCTATGCCCACGCCGCTGCCCCACCCGACATCCGAGGCCGACCGGCCGGACGCGCCGGAGCCGAGCCTCGCCATCGGCCTGTCGGCGGTGATCGTGGCGGTGACGGGCGACGACCCCAAGGTGCTGACCATCCGCCATGGCGACGGGCGCGATTCGTTGCCCTCCGGCCCGCTGGAGCGCGGCCACCGCACGCTTGAGGTCGGGCTGCGCAGCTGGGTCGAGCGCCAGACCCTGCAGGTGCTCGGCCATGTCGAGCAGCTCTACACTTTCGGCGACCGCGACCGCGGCGAAGACGGCACCCGCGCGCTCTCCCTCGCCTATCTGGCGCTGGTGCGCGAGGCGCGCCCGGCGGGCGATGCCGACGCCGCATGGCAGAGCTGGTACCGCTATTTCCCGTGGGAGGACTGGCGCGACGGCCGGCCCGGCGTGCTCGACGGGCTGGAGCCGGGGCTGCGCGCCTGGGCCGCCGGGGCGGCAAGCTCGCGCATGGGCGAGATGCGCGCCGAGCGCGTGGCGCTGTGCTTCGGCGGGGCCGCGCGCGGCAGCGAGGCCGGCTGGAACGAAGAGCGCGTGCTGGAACGCTACGAACTGCTCTACGAGGCGGGGCTGGTCGCCGAGGCGCTGCGCGAGCGCGGCTCCGACCGCCTCGCGCCGGGCACGTCGGGGGCGGAAATGCGCGAGGACCATCGGCGCATGCTGGCGCTCGCCATTGCGCGGCTGCGCGGCAAGATCAAGTACCGCCCGGTGGTGTTCGAGCTGATGCCGCCGAGCTTCACCCTCGGCCAGCTCCAGCGCACGGTGGAGGCGCTGTCGGGCACGCCGCTGCACAAGCAGAATTTCCGCCGGCTGGTGGAGCAGCAGCGCCTCGTCGAGGAAACCGGCGAGACCACCGCCGAGACCGGCGGCCGCCCGGCCCGGCTGGTGCGCTTCCGCCGCGAGGTGCTGCTGGAGCGCCCTGCCCCCGGCCTGCGCCTGCCCGGCGGCTTCGGGCGGCGGTAGTTACTCGCGGCCGTCGAGCCATTTCGCCATGACGACGCGCGGCGCCACCTCGAAACCGAGCTTCTCGTAGAAGGCGACGACCGCCGTGTTGGTCTCGCGCACCAGAAGCTGCGCCTTGACCACGCCCCGCGCCTTCAGCCAGTCCTGCGCAGCGGTGACGATCAGCGCGCCGACGCCCTGGCGCTGGAGCATGGGATCGACCGCGACGTAGTAGAGCCAGCCGCGATGCCCGTCATGGCCCACCATCGCGGTGGCGCCGACGCGGCCGCATTCGAGGCGGGCGACCAGCACGTCGGACGAGGTGCCGGCGCGCGCGAAGCGGAAATCCGTGGCCGGGTCGTTATAGGGAACGGTGAGCCCGCAGGCCCGCCACAGATGGACCACGGCCCGCTCGTCGGCTTCCTGTGCCGGCTCGATCTTCAACGTCATCCCCGCCTTCTCCCCTCGCCCTGCCGACACCGAAAAAATCCAATGGCCCGATTTGTGACGAAGTGTTGACACCGACTTATACTCAGTCCTAGCATAAGCCCAATCGCCGGGCCTGACGCCCGGTTCTCTTTGGCCCAAGATATACTCAAAAAGAGCATAAGGGAGGTTGCGATGCTGGACCTGAACGTGGCGGCCCGCCGCGACGCCGCCGAGCCTGTCATCGCCAGTCCCGCCATCGCCGGATCCGCCAGCCTCGACAGCTCGCGCGCCTTCGCGCGCGCGCCGGCCGAGCTGCCGCTGCCCCATCTCTATGCCCGCGTCGCCAAGCACGTCACCCCGGCGGAATGGCCGCTGATCGCCCGCGAGGTCGAGGCGATCGAGCGCCTGAAGCGCGAGCGCAACGCCGTCGTGCTCGGCCACAACTACCAGGCGCCGGAAATCTTCAACACGGTGGCCGACATCGTCGGCGACAGCCTCGCCCTCGCGCGCGAGGCGGTGACGGTCGACGCCGACGTGATCGTCATGGCCGGCGTTCACTTCATGGCCGAGACCGCCAAGCTGCTGAACCCGGCCAAGACCGTGCTGATCCCGGACAGCAAGGCCGGCTGCTCGCTCGCCGAAAGCATCACGGCGGAGGATATCCGCCTGCTGCGCAAGCATTATCCGGGCGTGCCGGTCGTCACCTATGTCAACACCTCGGCCGAGGTGAAGGCCGAGAGCGACTATTGCTGCACCTCCGGCAACGCCGTGAAGGTGGTGCGGCACGTGGCGAAGGAATGGGGCGTCAAGCGCATCCTCATGCTGCCCGACGAATACCTCGCCCAGAACGTGCAGAAGGACGTGCCCGAGTTGGAGCTGATCGCCTGGAAGGGCCATTGCGAAGTGCATGAGCGCTTCACCCCGCAGGACATTCGCGACCTGCGCGAGGCGCATCCGGGCGTCGTGGTGCTGGCGCACCCCGAATGCCCGCCGGACGTGGTGGCGGAGGCCGACTATGCCGGCTCCACCGCCGGCATGGCCGACTATGTGCGCGACGAGAAGCCCGCCCGCGTGGTGCTGATCACCGAGTGCTCCATGGCCGACAATGTGGCGGTGAACCACCCCGACATCGAGTTCGTGCGGCCCTGCAACCTGTGCCCGCACATGCGCCGCATCACCCTGCCGGCGATCCGCCGCGCGCTGGAGACCATGACCACGCAGGTCGAGATCGACCCCGCCGTGGCCGGCCGCGCCCGCCTCGCCGTCGAACGCATGCTCGCCATCCGCTGACGTCGCGGGAGAGGATCGCACCGTGAACCATTCGCCGCAGAATGTCGTCGTGGTCGGCGGCGGGGTCGCCGGCCTCGCCACCGCGCTGCGCCTCGCGCCGCTGCCGGTCACGCTCATCGTCGCCGCCCCGCTCGGCAACGAGGCGGCGACCGGCTGGGCGCAGGGCGGCATCGCCGCCGCGCTCGGCCCGGACGACCGGCCGGACTTCCATGCCATCGACACGCTGACCGCCGGCGCCGGCCTGGCCGAACCGCATGTGGCGCGCCGTGTGGCCGGGGCCGCGCCCGGCGCCATCGACTGGCTGGTCGCGATCGGCACGCCTTTCGACCGCAACGCCAATGGCAGCCTCGCCCTCGGGCTGGAGGCCGCCCATTCGCGCCGGCGCATCGTCCATGCCGACGGCGACGGCACCGGCCGCGTGGTGCTGGAGACGCTGACCCGCGCCGTGCGCGCCTGCCCGACCATCCAGGTGATGGAAGGCTGGCGGGCGGGCGCCCTGCTCACCGACGCGCAGGGCCGCGTCGCCGGGATCGCCGCGCGCGACCGCGACGGGCGCGTCGCCGCCCTGCCCGCCCGCGCCGTGGTGCTGGCGACCGGCGGGCTCGGCGGGCTCTACGCCTCGACCACCAACCCGCTCGGCGCGGTCGGCTCCGGCCTCGCGCTGGCGGCGCGGGCGGGCGCGGTGCTGCGCGACATGGAGTTCGTGCAGTTCCACCCGACCGCCATGGCGGTCGGCGCCGACCCGATGCCGCTCGCCACCGAGGCGCTGCGCGGGGAAGGCGCCCGGCTGTTCAATGCGCGCGGCGAACGTTTCATGGCCGAGGTGCCGGGGCAGGAACTCGCCCCGCGCGACGTGGTCGCGCGCGCCATCTTCGCCCAGATCGCCGACGGCCAGCGCGTGGTGCTCGACGCGCGAATGAAGGACATCGAGCGCCGTTTCCCCGGCGTGGCGGCGCTGTGCCGCGCCAACGGGCTCGACCCGGCGCGCGAGCCGATCCCGGTGCGGCCGGCGGCGCATTACCATATGGGCGGCATCCGGGTGGACGATGCCGGGCGCGCCAGCGTGAGCGGCCTGTGGGCCTGCGGCGAGGTCGCCTCGACCGGGCTGCACGGCGCCAACCGGCTCGCCAGCAACTCGCTGCTGGAGGCCCTCGCCTATGCGCGCTGGATCGCCGAGGACATCGCCGGCGCGCAACTGCCGGCCATGGCCACCGCCCTCGCCGCCCCGGCGCCGCGTCCGCCCTCCTCCGCCCGCGCCGAGATCCGCGCGCTGATGGACCGACAGGTCGGCGTGGTACGCGACGCGCAGGGGCTGGAGGCGGCGGCCGGCCGGCTCGGCGAGATCGCCGACGCCACCGGCGACGACCTCTCGCTGGTGGCTCTGGCCATCGCGGAGGCGGCGCTGCGGCGCGAGGAAAGCCGGGGCGGCCATTTCCGCGCCGACCATCCCGCCCCCGCCGCGCTGGCCACCCATTCGGAGACGCGGCTGGCCGACATGCGGCCCGCCGACGCCTCGGACGAGCGGCAGGTGGCGTGAGCGACGTCTGAAAACCACGTCATGCCCGGCCTTG
Organism: Ancylobacter sp. TS-1; assembly: GCF_009223885.1. Taxonomy (NCBI): domain Bacteria; kingdom Pseudomonadati; phylum Pseudomonadota; class Alphaproteobacteria; order Hyphomicrobiales; family Xanthobacteraceae; genus Ancylobacter; species Ancylobacter sp. TS-1. Next base: position 3,786,023 of record NZ_CP045144.1, on the reverse strand, counting down.
GGCCGGGCCTCCACGCCGGCGCCCGCGACGGGAAGCCATTGAACGGCCCTCACCCCCGGGCCCGACCCGGGGATCCAGATGACTGGATGGCCGGGTCAAGCCCGGCCATGAGGGCTCTGAGAGTGATGCGAGTCGAGCGATGTCATCTGCCCTTACCCCCCTGCCCCGCCTGCTGGTCGAGCCGATCGTGCGCGCCGCGCTGCTGGAAGATCTCGGCCGCGCCGGCGACATCACCAGCGATGCCGTCATCCCGGCCGAGGCGCGCTTCGAGGCGGTGATCGCCTCGCGCCAGCCCGGCGTGGTCGCCGGCATCGACGCGGCGGTGATCGCCTTCGATCTGGTCGACCCCGCCGTGAAGGTCGTGGTCGAGCGCGGCGACGGCAGTGTTGTCGCCCCCGGCGACGTCGTGCTGCGGCTCCACGGCCCGGCGCGGGCGATCCTCACCGCCGAGCGGGTGGCGCTCAACATCGCCTGCCGCATGTCCGGCGTCGCCACCGCCACCGCCGGCCTCGTCGCCATCGCCCGCCAACATGGCAAGGCGCAGATCGTGTGCACCCGCAAGACCACGCCGGGCCTGCGCGCGCTGGAGAAGCACGCGGTGAAGGCGGGCGGCGGCTCCAACCACCGCTTCGGCCTCGACGATGCCGTGCTGATCAAGGACAACCACATCGCGGTGGCCGGCGGCGTCGCCCCCGCCATCCGCGCCGCCAAGGCGCATGCCGGGCATCTGGTGAAGATCGAGGTGGAGGTCGACACGCTGGCCCAACTCGAAGCCGCCATGGCCGAGGGCGTCGACGCCGTGCTGCTCGACAACATGACGCCGGCGATGCTGGCGGAGGCGGTCGCCCTCGTCGGCGGGCGGGCGCTCACCGAGGCGTCGGGCCGGGTCTCGGCCGAGACGGTGGGGCCCATCGCCGCGAGCGGGGTGGACCTGATCTCGGTCGGTTGGATCACCCACTCCGCCCCGATCCTCGACCTCGGGCTGGACGCGGCGAGCGTGTGAGGACGGGGGAGGCAGGGCAAGTTCTTCGGTAAAATCTCTTTCCCACCCGGCGCGGTGCTACGCGGCGTCTTACCCTCCTCCCCTCCCAAGGTCGCAGCCCCGTCATGCGGCGGACACGCGCGTCTGCCCTTGAATGAGGCATGCTTTTGTGCGATGCATATAGCCGTCTGCTAATGGTTATGCGGGAGAGATCGACAGTCCTCCCGGACATGTGTCGGCGCCGACGGAGCAACCCCCCAGGAAACTCTCAGGCACCACGGACCGCATAATCAGGACGATCTGGAGAGAGGCGTCGACGCCGGTCACACGGCGCCAGGGCGCCCACCGAAGGGGAAGCCCGGGATGTCCGGACGGCGCCGCCGTCTGTCCCGGGGCGAGCTCTCAGGTACCGCGACAGATTGGGGACAGCCGGCCGGAGCGCCACGCGGAAACGCGGTGTGCGACGGCCTAGTGGTCCTCAAGCGCGGGAGCCTCCCATGCGCCAGATTGCCGTTATCGGTGCCGGTATCACCGGAATCACCACTGCCTATGCCCTTAGCGAGAAGGGCTACGACGTCACCGTCATCGACCGCCAGCGCTACGCCGCGATGGAGACCTCCTTCGCCAATGGCGGCCAGCTCTCGGCTTCCAACGCCGAGGTGTGGAACTCCTGGGCGACCGTGCTCAAGGGCATCAAGTGGATGTTCACGGCGGACGCTCCGCTGCTGATGAACCCGATGCCCTCCTGGCACAAATATTCCTGGATGGCCGAGTTCCTCGCCAACATCCCGAACTACGAGGCCAACACGGTCGAAACCACGCGTCTCGCCATCCAGGCCCGCAACTACATGTTCGAGATCGCGGCGCGCGAGGGCATCGACTTCAACCTCGAAAAGCGCGGCATCCTGCACATCTACCGCGACAAGACGGCCCAGGACACGGCGCGCTACGTCTCCTCGCTCTACGCGAAGGGCGGGCTTGAGCGCCGCGAGGTGACGCCCTCCGAAATCCGCGCCATCGAGCCGACGCTGCATGGCGACTATTATGGCGGCTTCTACACCCCCTCCGATTCGACCGGCGACATCCACAAATTCACCTTCGGGCTGGCGGAAGCGTGCCGGCGCCGGGGCGTGCGCTTCGTCAGCGAGGCGAGCGTGGAGGGCGTGCGCCACACCGGCAAGGGGCCGGATGGCACCGGCGTCGAGGTGACGTTCACCCTCGCCCCGGACGCCGAGGACAGGCTCCCCACCCGCGAGACGCTGCGCTTCGACGGCGCCGTGGTGTGCGCCGGCATCGGCTCACGCGCCATCGCCGCCGGCCTTGGCGACCGGGTGAACATCTATCCCGTCAAGGGCTACTCGATCACGGTCATGCTCGACGACGAGCAGAGCCAGAACAGTGCGCCCTGGGTCAGCCTGCTCGACGACAAGACCAAGATCGTCACCTCGCGGCTCGGCAAGGATCGCTTCCGCGTCGCCGGCACCGCCGAGTTCAACGGCGAGAACCGCGACATCCGCGCCGACCGCATCCGCCCGCTGGTCGACTGGACCCGCAAGCTGTTCCCCGGCGTGTCGACCGAGAAGGTCGTGCCGTGGGCGGGCCTGCGCCCGATGCTGCCCGACATGATGCCGCGTGTGGCCGCCGGCAAGCGGCCGGGCGTGTTCTACAACACCGGCCACGGGCATCTGGGCTGGACGCTGTCCTGCGCCACCGCGCAGATCATCGCCGGCAAGATCGCCGACGCCATGCCGATCGAGACCCCCGCTCCGGCCCTGCGCATCGCCGCCGAATAGGGTCCAGCCGCCCCCCAGCCCCGGGCGCCCCCCCGCCGCCCGGGTCCGAGCCGAGCCCTTCCGGCTCCCGCCCCGCCTCCGGACCCGCTCCGGGGGCGGGGTTGCTGTTTCCGGCATGCTGGCGCCGCCCCCGATCCTGCGGCACACTCGGGCTCTCACCCACCCCGAAGGAGGACGCATGACCGCGCGACCGGACATCGCCGCGCTCGCGCGACGTCTGCACGAAGGACAGTTCGACAAGGCCGGCAAGCCCTATGTCGGGCATATCGAGCGCGTCGTCGCCAACCTGCTGAACCGCTGGCCCGACGCCGGCGCCGACGAGATCGACGCCGCCTGGCTGCACGACGCCATCGAGGATTGCGGCGTGACGGAACAGAGCCTGCGCGCGCTCGGGGTCTCCGGCGAGACCTGCCGGATCGTCGCCGCCGTGACGCGGCCGGCGGGTTCCGACTATCTCGACTGGATCGGGACGCTGGCGCGCAGCGGCGACCGCGCGGTCATCCGCGTGAAGCTGGCCGACAATGAGGACAACCGCGCGCCGGAGCGCGTGGCCGCCTGGGAGGACGGGCCGCAACGCCTCGCGACGCGCTACGAGCCCGCCCGCCGGCTGCTGGAAGCCGGCCTCGCCGCCTGCGAGGGCGCCTAGAGCTTCATCGCCCGCAGGCGCAGGGCGTTGCCGATCACGCTGACCGAGGACAGCGCCATGGCCAGCGCCGCCACCATCGGCGACAGCAGCAGGCCGAAGACCGGATAGAGCACGCCGGCGGCGATCGGCACGCCGGCGCCGTTGTACAGGAAGGCGAAGAACAGGTTCTGGCGGATGTTGCGCATGGTCGCCTGCGACAGCCGGCGCGCGTGCACGATGCCGCCGAGGTCGCCGCGCAGCAGCGTCACCCCCGCGCTTTCGATGGCGACGTCCGTTCCCGAGCCCATGGCGATGCCGACATCGGCGCCGGCCAGCGCGGGCGCGTCGTTCACGCCGTCGCCGGCCATGGCGACGACGCGGCCCTCGCTCTTGAGGCGGGCGACCACGGCGGCCTTCTCCTCGGGCGCCACCTCGGCCTCGACCTCGGCGATGCCGAGCCGGCGGGCCACCGCCTGCGCCGTGATGCGGTTGTCGCCGGTGAGCATGACGACGCGGATTCCCGCGGCGGCGAGGTCCTTGAGCGCCTGCGGCGTCGTCGCCTTGATCGGGTCGGCGATGGCGATGGCGGCCACGGCCTTGCCGTTCACCGCGAGCAGAACGGCGCTGGCGCCCTCGCGGCGCAGCTCGTCGGCGCGCGCGGCCAGCGCCGAAGCGTCGATGTTCAGCTCCTGCAGGAAGGCGGCGCTGCCGATGACCACCTGCTTGCCGTCGACCAGGCCATAGGCGCCCTTGCCGACCGGCGAGTCGAAGCCGCGCACCTTGGGGATATCGAGGCCGCCCTCCTGGGCCGCCGTCACGATGGCGCGGGCCAGCGGATGCTCGGACAGCCGCTCGACGGCGGCGGCAAGGCGCAGCGCCTCGACCTCCTCGATGCCCTCGGTCACGATGGCGGTGACGCGCGGCTGGCCCTCGGTGAGCGTGCCGGTCTTGTCGACCACCAGCGTATCGACGCTCTCCAGCCGCTCCAGCGCCTCGGCGTCGCGGATCAGCACGCCCATCTGCGCGCCGCGCCCGACCCCGACCATGATCGACATCGGCGTGGCGAGGCCGAGCGCGCAGGGGCAGGCGATGATGAGCACCGCCACCGCCGCGATCAGCGCGTGCGACAGGCGCGGTTCCGGCCCGAACACCGCCCAGGCGGCGAAGGCGAGCAGCGCGCAGGCCACCACCAGCGGCACGAACCAGCCGGCGACCTTGTCGGCGAGGCGCTGGATCGGCGCGCGCGAGCGCTGCGCCTGCGAGACCATCTGCACGATGCGCGCGAGCATGGTGTCGCGGCCGACCTTCTCGGCGCGGATGACCAGCCCGCCGGAGCGGTTGAGCGTGCCGCCGATCACGCCGTCGCCCTCGGCCTTGGTGACGGGCATGGATTCGCCGGTGACGAGGGATTCGTCGACCGCCGAGCGGCCCTCGACCACAGCGCCGTCCACCGGCACCTTCTCGCCCGGGCGCACCCGCAGCAGGTCGCCGACGCCGACCTGGTCGAGCGCGATCTCCTCCTCGCTCTCGTCGGCATTGATGCGCAGCGCGGTCTTCGGCGCGAGGTCGAGCAGCGCCCGGATGGCGCCCGAGGTCTGCTCGCGGGCGCGCAGCTCCAGCACCTGCCCCAGCAGCACCAGCACGGTGATGACGGCGGCGGCCTCGAAATAGACCGCGACCGTGCCGTCCTCGCCCCGGAAGGCGGCCGGGAACAGCCCCGGCGCCAGCACGGCGACGAGGCTGTAGGCATAGGCGACGCCGGTGCCGATGGCGATCAGCGTGAACATGTTAAGGTTACGCGTGACCAGCGACTGCCCGCCGCGCACGAAGAACGGCCAGCCGGCCCACAGCACGACCGGGGTGGCGAGGACGAGCTGGATCCAGTGCGACATCTCCGGCGGGACAAGGTGATGCAGCCCGGCGAACAGGTGGCCGCCCATCGCCAGCACGAAGACCGGCACGGTCAGCACGAGCCCGATCCAGAACCGGCGCGTCATGTCGATCAGTTCGTGGTTCGGGCCGGAATCGAGGCTCACCAGCAGCGGTTCCAGCGCCATGCCGCAGATCGGGCAGGCGCCGGGGCCGATCTGGCGCACCTCCGGGTGCATGGGGCAGGTGTACTCCGTCCCCTCCGGCACCGGCGCGGCCGGCGCCCGCTCGCCGAGGTACTTTTCCGGGTCGGCGACGAATTTGGTGCGGCAGCCAGTGCAGCAGAAATAATAGGTCCGCCCGCCATGCTCGGCCCGGTGCGTGGCCGTGTGCGGGTCGACATCCATGCCGCAGACGGGGTCCTTGGCCATGTGTGCGGCGTGATCATGCGCAGGCGACTGCCCATGTCCGTGCGCATGTCCGTGATCGTGCGTATGGGCCGGCGCGGGCGCGGCGTCATGATGCCCCGATCCGCCGCAGCAGGAGGCGCCCTCTTTGTGGGCGCCCTTGTCGTGGGCGTCGGAACCGGCCCCCGGCGCCTTCGGATCGTGAGCCGCGTGGTCGTGGTCCTTGTCCGCCATGGCACCCTCCCTGCATACCCGCCAATATATACCCTGCACGGGTATCTGGCACTTGCGATATATACCCCGCTAGGGTATATGGCAAGTATGCAGAACGACACCCGCCTTGCCTGCCTGAAGCGCCTGAGCCGGATCGAGGGGCAGGTGCGCGGCATCTCCCGCATGGTCGAGCACAACCGCTATTGCATCGACATCGTGACCCAGGTCGCGGCGGTGCGCGCGGCGCTGAAGAAGGTCGAGGAGCAGGTGCTGCGCGACCATGTCGGCCATTGCGTCGAGCACGCCATTGCCTCCGGCGACGCCGACGAGCAGCGCGCCAAGGTCACCGAGCTGATCGAGGTGCTCGGCAAGCTGCGGGGGTGAGGCGGCTCAGTTGCGCTGCAGGGCGAGATGCGTGCCGAGGCCAACCAGCACGGCGCCGCCGGCCCGCCGCATGAGACGTTGCGCACGGCTCGAACGGCGCAGCCTCTCGACCAGCGCTCCCGCCAGCAGCACGCAGACAAGGTCGGTGGAGGTGAACATCACATTCACGATCGTGCCGAGCACGAGAAACTGCGCCCAGACCGGCAGGCTGGCCGCCGGATCGATGAACTGCGGCAGCAGCGCCACGAAGAACAGCGCTGTCTTGGGGTTCAGCAGCTCGACCGCCACGCTTTCGAGAAAGGCACGCCGGGCCGACTTGGCGGCGAGCGCCGGCATGGGGGCCTCCGCGCCCTGCCGCCGGGTGCGGAACATGCCGATGCCGAGCCACACCAGATAGGCGGCGCCCGCCAGCTTCACGCCCGTGTAGAGCAGCGGCACCGCATGGAACAGGACGGAGAGGCCGGCGGCGGCGGCCACCACATGGGCGTAGCAGCCCAGATGCAGGCCGAGCACCGCCGTCAGGCCGGACAGACGGCCGCGCGCCAGCGTCTGCGCCGCCGTGTACAGCATGGCCGGGCCGGGAATACAGGCGAAAAGGCCCGCCGTCGCGAGGAAGGCCAGGAACAGTTCGTTGCGCGGCATGCCGCCCTCTCCTTGCAGGTAACCCCGGTGGCGCCCGTCAGCTACCGTACAGCCCCTTATACTGCTCGCGCAGCAGGTTCTTCTGCACCTTGCCCATGGTGTTGCGCGGCAGGTCGTCGACGAAGATCACCCGCTTGGGGCATTTGTAGCGGGCGAGCCGGCCTTCCAGCGCGTCGATCACCGCCTTCTCGTCCAGCGTCGCGTCCGGGCGGGCGACCACCACCGCCGTCACCCCCTCGCCGAAATCGGGATGGGCAAGGCCGATCACCGCGCTCTCCACCACGCCGGGCAGCGCGTCGATCTCGGTCTCGATCTCCTTGGGGTAGACGTTGTAGCCGCCCGAGATGACGAGGTCCTTGCCGCGCCCGACGATCTGCATATAGCCGTCCGGCCCGATCAGGCCGAGATCGCCGGTGACGAACCAGCCGTCGTGGAACTCGGCCGCCGTCTTCTCCGGCATCCGCCAGTAGCCCTTGAAGACGTTCGGGCCCTTCACCTCGATCATGCCGATCTCGCCGGCGCCAAGCGCCTCCCCGCTCTCGGGCGACATGACCCGCAGGCTCACCCCCGGCAGGGGGAAGCCCACCGTGCCGGCGAGGCGCTCGCCCTCATAGGGGTTGGAGGTGTTCATGCCGGTCTCGGTCATGCCGTAGCGTTCGAGAATGGCGTGGCCGGTCCGCATGCGCCATTCGCGGTGCGTCTCGGCCAGCAGCGGCGCCGAGCCGGAGATGAACAGGCGCATGTGCGAGGACGCCTCGGGGGTGAGGTTCGGCGACTTCAGCAGCCGGACATAGAAGGTCGGCACGCCCATCAGCACGCTGGCCCGGCCCATGAGCGCGATGACGCGCTCGGGGTCGAACTTCGGCAGGAAGATCATCGAGGAGCCGGCCGCCAGCGTCGCGTTGATGGCGACGAACAGGCCGTGCGTGTGGAAGATCGGCAGCGCGTGGATCAGCACGTCGTCCGGCGTGAAGCGCCAGGTGTCGACCAGCGCCAGCGCGTTCGAGGCAAGGTTGTCATGGGTGAGCATGGCGCCCTTGGAGCGCCCGGTCGTGCCCGAGGTGTAGAGCAGCGCGGCAAGGTCGTCCGGCCCGCGCGGCACGTCGGCGAAGCTGGTGCGCGAGGCATCCGCCGCCGCGCGTAGCGTGCCCTGCCCGTCCGCGCCGAGCGTGACGACCTGCGCGACGCCCTCGGCGCGGGCGATCGGCGCCAGCACCGCCTCGGAGGCGGGATCGCAGACGAACACGCCCGCCTGCGCGTCGCCGAGGAAATACGCGACCTCCGGCGGGGTGTAGGCGGTGTTGAGCGGCAGGAACACGCCGCCGGCCCGCACCGTGCCGAGATAGGCGAACACCGCCTCGACGCTCTTTTCCACCTGCAACGCCAGCCGGTCGCCGGGCCGCAGGCCGAGCGCCACCAGTGCGTTGGCATATTGCGCCGAGCGGCGGTCGGCCTCGGCATAGGTGATCCGCGCGCCGTCGGCGGTCTCGATGAACAGGCGCGAGGCATCGCCCCGGCGCGCGCGCAGGGTGTCGACAAGGTGGCTGGTCATTGGCAGGGCCCGTCCGGCGCGGGCGCCGCCACAGGGTCGGCCGAGGCGAGCTTCGCGCAGGGAACCTTGAGGCCCAGCGAGGCGACATAGCCGTTGCGGATGGTGGTGTTGGCGAAGCGCGCATTGTCGAGGTACTGGCGCAACGTCGCCACCACCTGCTCGCGCGGCGGCTTCTCCATCGACGCCCACTGGCTCTTCGGCACGCTGCCGAACAGGGCGATGGCGTCCCAGCCCTCCGGCCGGTTGATGGAGGCGACGGTCGAGGGCGTGTCGAGGTTCTTGTAGGTCCAGAAGCTCCAGCCGAGGCCGAGGCGCTCGTTGAGCGCGCGGAACTGCGCGTTCCACTCGTCGTTCAGCTCGCCGGTCTCGCCGATGAAGATCGGCACCTGCCAGCGATTGGCGAAGTTGACGTATTTCTGGATCGAGCTGCGCTGCGGGGCGGCCCAGAACATATGGTAGGTGTAGCCGAGATTTTCCGCGAAGGGCGGGCCGAACACGTCGAAATTCGTGCTCCACTGCGCCCCGGCCAGCATGATCGGGTGGTTGGGGTCGACCTCGCGGATCGCCGTCACCAGATCGCGGTAGAAGGGCTCCAGCCGCGAATTCAGCACGTCGGTGTCGTGATAGGGCGTGATCGGCTCGTTGAGCAGGTCGTAGCCAAGCACGGCCGTCTCGTCCCGGTAGCGCTCGGCGATGGCCCGCCACAGGGTGATGGTGCGGCGCTTGAACTCCGGCACGTAGAAGGTCAGGGGATAGCCGACGCCGTCGTCATGGTTCACGCCGGTCTGCCCGCCGGGGGCGGCGTGGATGTCGAGGATCAGCTTGATGTTGTGCGCCTTGGCCCAGCCGACCAGCCGGTCGATCAGCGCCCAGCCCTCGCCGTTCGGGTCGACGCGGTCGGGCTGGTTGCGGTCGAGGAAGAACTTCCAGTGCAGCGGCACGCGCACCGTGGTGAAGCCGGCCCCGGCGAGGAAGGCGACGTCCTCCTCCTGGATGTAGGTCTCGCGGAAATCCTTCCAGAAGCGGGCGGCCTCCTCCGGTCCGGCGAGGTATTCGATCACGTCCTCGATATCCTGCGGCGAGCGCTGGACCGTGAACTTGAACATGTAGCCTTCCGGCAGCAGCCAGTTGCCGAAGCTCATGCCCTTGATGAGGAAGGTCGATCCATCCGGGTTGACGAAGCGCGGCCCCTGCGCCCGCACGAAGCCGGGCGCCGGCGCGGCGGCCTCTGGCGCGGCGGCGGTGGAGTCGGGAGCGGGCGTCTGCGCGCGCGCCGGGAGGGCGGCGAGCAGCGCGAGGGCGAGCAGGGCGGAGGGGGAGAGCAGGCGCGCGATCATGGCCGGAACCTATAAAAGCCCGCGCGTCGCGGCAATGGCGGAACGCGCGGGCGCATCGCCCGATCGTTGCAGGCGCGCTTGCCTCAAGGAAATGCCGCGTGCCCCCACCTTATGGCACCGTGACAGCGCACGCGGGTCAGGCTAAGCGTGCAGCTATCCGCCGGAATACCTGCCCCCACAGACCTGCCCCGCAGTTCCCCCCGCCCAAGCGCCATCCCGTAGCCGCCCATGTATCTGAACTACGCCGCCATCTTCCTCGCCGTCGTGGTCGTCTTCGCGCTCGTCACCGCGCGCGGGCGGGTGCATCCCTTCCTCGCTTTGCTGGCCGCCGCCTTCGCCTTCAACTGGGGGATCGGCTGGTCGCTGAGCTATGTGGTGAAGAATGTCGGCCTCGGCTTCGGCCAGTCGCTGGCGGGGCTCGGCCTCATCGTGGTGGCCGGCGCGGTGATGGCGGAGATCGCCGACGGCACCGGCGCCACGGCGCGGCTGCAGCAGATGGCGCGCGGCTGGCGCTGGCGCGCGCCCCCGCTGGCGCTGCTCGGGCTGCTCGGCGGCATGGGCTCGACCCCGGCCGCCGCCTTCGCGGTGCTCGACCCGCTGCGGCGCGGCATCGGCGGCGACAGCCCGCGCTCGGCGCTCACCCTCGGCCTCGCGCTCTCGGCGGCGCACGGCCTATTGATCCCCGCCCCCGTCGTGCTGGCGAGCCTCACCATCCTGCGCGCCGACTGGTGGCTGGCGGTGGCGGTCGGCCTGCCGGCGGCGATCCTCTGCGTCCTTTTCGGCGTCTTCTTCGCCCGCCTCGCCGCCAGCGGCGAGCCGAACCCGCCCGACACCGCCGCCCATATTGACGGGCAGATTCTGGTGGCGCCCGGGCGCGGGGCGCTGGCGCTCCTCGTCGTCAGCCTCGTGCTGGTCGGGCTGCTGATCGTGCAGTCGCTCGGCGACATCGCCTCCGAGCCCTTCGGCGGCGGCAATGACCGCCATTTCATCCTGGCGCTGGGCGCTCCCGCGCTGCTGCTGGCGGTCGGCACCGTGCTGCTCCTGCTGCTGAGCTGGAACTGGGAGCCCGGCGGGCTCGGCGAGAACGGCTGGGCCGGGCGCGCGCTCGCCAGGGCGGCGCCGCTGCTGTTCATCCTCGGCGCGGCCGCCGGGCTGTCCAAGGTGGTGCAGGAGACCGGCACGGCGGAGATGGTGGCCGAAGGGCTGATCGGCGTTGTGCCCACGGCCGGCGCGCTGGCGCTGCTGCTGCCCTTCCTCATCGCCGCCGTGATCAAGACCGTGCAGGGCTCCTCGCTGGTCGCCGCGATCACCACCGCCGGCATGATGATGGAACTCGCCGCCCCGCTCGGCCTCGGCGACCCGATGGGACGCACGCTGGCCGCGCTGGCGGTCGGCGCCGGCGCCATGACGGTGCCGCAGATCAATGACGCACTGTTCTGGCTGGTGACGCGGGCGGGGCGCTTTTCGCCGGCCGGCGCTCTGGCCCGCCTGTCGTTCGGCGTCTTGCTGCAGGGCGCGCTGGCGCTCGCGGTGCTGATCGCCGTGCGGATCGCCACCGCCTGAGCCCGAAGGACCGCGCCGATGCTTCGCCGCCGTGACTTCCTCGCTTCCGCCGCGGCCGCCGCCGCGCTTCCCGTCCTGCCGGGCATCGGTGCCGCGCAGGACGGTGCCACCGGCGCCGCCGTCCAGCCGCTGGAGCCCGCCGGCACGCCGCGCCTGCCGCGCGGCTTCGTGTGGGGCGCCTCCACTTCCGCCTACCAGATCGAGGGCGCGGTGAAGGAAGGCGGGCGCAAGCCCTCCATCTGGGACACCTTCTCCCACACCCCCGGCCGCATCGCCGACGGCACCAATGGCGACGTCGCCTGCGACCACTACAACCGCTACGCCGAGGACGTCGACCTGATGGCGCGGCTCGGCCTTCAGGCCTACCGCTTCTCCATCGCCTGGCCGCGCGTGATGCCCGATGGCACCGGCCCGGTGAACCCGGCCGGGCTCGATTTCTACGACCGCCTCGTCGACAAGCTGCTGGCGCGCGGCATCCTGCCCATGGCCTGCCTCTACCACTGGGACCTGCCGCAGGCGTTGCAGGACCGGGGCGGCTGGCACAATCGCGACATGGCCGGCTGGTTCGCCGACTATGCGGTGGCCGCCGTCGGCAAGCTCGGCGACCGGGTGAAGCCCTGGGCCATGCTCAACGAGCCCTCGGTGCACGCCATCTTCGGCCACGGCTTCGGCAATCACGCGCCGGGGCTCACCGGCTGGCCGAGCTACGTGATGGCGCAGCACAACCAGAATCTGGCGCAGGGCGCCGGCATCCGGGCCGTGCGGGCGCTGCGCAGCGACCTCAAGCTCGGCACGGTGTTCTCGCTGCAGCCGATCTACCCGTCCTCGCAGGACCCGGCGGATGTCGCCGCCGCCCAGCGCTTCGACGCCTGCTGGAACACCATCAATCTCGACCCGCTGTTCCACGGCCGCTACCCCGCGCCCTTCGACGCCGTGTTTGCCCAACTCGTGAAGAGCGGCGACATGGAGCAGATCCGGGTGCCGGTGGATTTCCTCGGGCTGAACTATTACGGCCCCTCCTGGATCAAGCACGACCCGGCCTCCTTCCTCGCCCAGGCCGGCTACGGCGCGGTGCCGGAGGGCACGCCGCGCACGCTGCTGGGCTGGCCGATCCGCGCGCAGGGGCTGGTCGAGGTGCTCACGCGCCTGCGCGACAGCTATGGCAATCCCCCGGTCTTCGTCACCGAGAACGGCGCCTGCTACGAGGACCCCGCGCCCGCCGCCGGCCTCGTGCACGATCCGGAGCGCACCGAGTACATCCGCGCCCATCTGGTGGCGGCGAGCCAGGCGATCGCGCAGGGCTGCGCGCTCAACGGCTATTTCGCCTGGTCGCTGCTGGACAATTTCGAATGGGCCGAGGGCGAGCGCCGCCGCTTCGGCGTGGTGAATGTCGATTTCGCCACCCAGAAGCGCACGCCGAAATCCTCCGCGCTCTATCTGTCGCAGCTCATCAAGGCACATGCCGGCGGCACCCAGCCGTGAGGCGCCCGCGCACGCCGGGCCCGCGGTCACGCGGGTGACATCGGCCCTACACATATGTCGGTCATTTGACGCAATGGTCCGAAGCGCCTTTCTATAGCGGCAGCCAAGGGCATCCCCGGCTCCGCGCCGAACCCTCGAGACAGAGCAGACGCATGCAGACCAACGATCCCGCCGTCGCCGAAATCGTCGACTTCATCTCCGGTGAGGTCGGGGTCGATTCGAGCCTGCTCACGGCGGACACGCCGGTCGCCGAGCTCGGCATCTCCTCGCTCGACCTGATCGAGACGATCTTCAAGTTGGAAAGCCGCTTCGGCATCGAGATCCCCAATGACGGCCCGCTGAGCGGCAATGACGTCACCGTCGGCACGCTGGTCGAGCACGTCGCCTCGCTCCTCGCCGCGCAGAAGGCCAAAATCGCCTGATGACCACGCGTGTCGCGATTACTGGCCTCGGCGCGCTCTCCGCGCTCGGCAACGACGTGCCCTCGCATCTGGCCGGGCTGCGGGCCGGTACGGTCGGCATAGGCGAGACGCGCGGCGTCGACGTCTCCTCGATGAAGACGAAGATCTCCGCCGAGGTGCGCGACTTCGTGCCGGAGGCGCATTTCGAGCCGCGCCAGCTCGGCCTCATCGACCGCACCTCGCAATTCGCCGTCGTCGCCGCCCGCCAGGCGCTGGCCGATGCCGGTCCGGCGCTGGAGGGAGTGGCGCGCCATCGCGCCGGCGCCATCTTCGCCGCCTCGGTCGGCTTCCACGCCGTCGACGACAGCTATCACAAGCTCTATGCCGAGAAGGCGCCGCGCCCGCACCCCTTCACCGTGCCGCGCGCCATGCCGAGCGGGCAGGTGAGCCATGTGACCATGGATCTCGGCATCCACGGCCCCTCCTTCTCCATCGCCTCGGCCTGCTCCTCGGCCTCGCACGCCATCGGCACCGCCTTCCACATGATCCGCTCCGGCATGCTGGACGTCGCCGTCGCCGGCGGGGCGGAATCGCAGATCACCTACGGCATGCTGAAGAGCTGGGAGGCGCTGCGCGTGCTCTCCCCGGACGGCTGCCGCCCGTTCTCGAAGGACCGTGGCGGCCTCGTCATCGGCGAGGGCGGCGCCGCCGTGGTGCTGGAGAACATGGACCGCGCCATCGCCCGCGGCGCCACCATCCATGGCGAATTGGTCGGTTTCGGCATGAGCGCCGACGGCATGGACATCACCGCCCCCGACATGGCGAGCGCGGCGGCCTCCATCCATTTCGCCCTTGAGGATGCCGGCCTCGCGCCCGAGCGGGTCGACTATGTGAGCGCCCACGGCACCGCCACGGTGCTCAACGACAAGACCGAGACGGCGGCGCTGCGCCACGTGTTCGGCGCGCATCTGGGCAAGCTGCCGGTCTCGTCTTCGAAGTCCCAGTACGGCCACACCATGAACGCCTCGGGCGCGCTGGATTTCGTGACCACGACGCTGGCGCTGCGCGAGGGTTTCCTGCCGCCGACCATGGGCTATCGCGAATTCGATCCCGACTGCGACCTCGACTGCGTGCCCAACGCCGCGCGCGCCGCCGCCATCGAGACGGCGATCTCCTCGTCCTTCGCCTTTGGCGGGCTCAACGCGGTGCTGGCATTGAAGCGCTACGCGGGGTGAGCGGGCGGCCTTTCCGTTTCGCCTCCCTCATCCCCGGGCTTGACCCGGGGACCCGGCGACGCCGTTTGACCTGGGCCTGAGCCTGGGTGGCCGGGTCAAGCCCGGCCATGAGGGATCGCTGAGAGGGACACGGGCGCGTTCTCACGCCTCCACCCGGAACGCCTCCGCCAGCCCCTCGCCGACCAGCGCGGCGAGCGCGGGGCGCTGCGCTTCCAGCCGCGCCCGGCAGAAGGCGGCCATCTCGCGCGGCAGGCGGCCAAGCTCCTGCCGGCGGGCGATCAGCGTGAGATGGCGGGTCAGGCCCGGCCCCGGCAGCGCGTGGCAGGCGAGACCTTGCAGCGAAAGGCCGGCCTCCAGCAGGCAGAGCGGCGTGGTGACGGCGAAGCCCGCCCCGTCAGCGACCGCGCTGGCGACGCCATAGGGCGTGTCGAATTCCAGCGGGCGCGGCAGATCGAGCCGCAGTCGGCGCAGGTGACGCTCCACCTCCACGCCGGTCTTGGAGCGGGCGGAAAAGCGCACCAGCGGCGCGTGCTGCGCCAGCTCCGCAAGGTCCGCCACCCGCAAAGGGGCGGGCAGCCGGGCCGGCAGCAGCAGCACATAGGGTTCGGTGAGCAGCGGCCAGCGCTCCAGCCCCTCGATCTCGTCGAGGTCGTCGGCGCCGACCAGCAGGTCGAGCTGGCGGGTCAGCAGCGCCCCGGCATGGACGGCGGTGAGGCCGGACAGCAGCGAGACCTGCTCGGCCTTCTCGCCCAGCGCGCGGGCGAGCGGGGCCATCAGCACGCGCGAGAGCGAATCGACGAGGCCGGCGCGCAGCAGCGGCAGGCGGGCATGCTCGGCCTCGCGCAGCAGCGGGGCGATCTGGCGCGCTTCCGAGAGCAGGGCGCTCGCCCGCTGGCGCAGCGCCCCGCCGGCGGCGGTGAGCGCGAGCGGGCGGGCGCGGCGGTCGAACAGCGCGATGCCGATGCGCCGCTCCATGTCGGCGATCGACTGCGACACCGCCGGCTGGGTCAGCCCGAGCCGGCGCGCCGCCTGCGCCATGGTGCCGGCGTCGCACACGGCGAGGAACAGTTCCAGCGCGCGCAGGTCGAAGGGAAGCGTGTCGGACGGAGGCATGGTTTCCGGTTCTATATAACCAAAACTTATATTATCACCGGATCGACGGTGATCTATAGCTTTCGGCCGTATCCGATCGCGAGCCCTTCATGCGCTATTCCTTCCTGAGCCTCCTCGCCAACGGGCTGACCGGCCAGAAGGGCTGGACACCGGCCTGGCGCGACGCCGCGCCCAGGCCCGCCTATGACGTGATCGTCGTCGGCGGCGGCGGGCACGGGCTGGCCACCGCCTATTACCTCGCCAAGGTCCACGGCATCGCCAATGTCGCGGTGATCGAGAAGGGCTACATCGGCTCCGGCAATGCCGGGCGGAACACCACCATCATCCGCTCCAACTACCTGCTGCCCGGCAACGAGCCGTTCTACGAATGGTCGATGAAGCTGTGGGAGGGGCTGGAGCAGGAACTGAACTACAACGCGATGGTCAGCCAGCGCGGCATCCTGAACCTGTTCCATTCCGACGCCCAGCGCGACGCCTATGCGCGGCGCGGCAACGCCATGCGGCTCGCCGGCGTCGATTCCGAACTTCTGGACCAGCGCCGGGTGCGGGCCATGTACCCGTTCCTCGACTTCGACAATGCGCGCTTCCCCATCCAGGGCGGGCTGCTCCAGCGCCGCGCCGGCACCGCCCGCCATGATGCGGTGGTGTGGGGCTATGCGCGGGGCGCCGACGCCCTCGGCGTCAACATCGTGCAGAACTGCGAGGTGACGGGGTTCATCCGCGAGGGCGACGCCATCGTCGGCGTCGAGACCACGCGGGGCGCGATCCGCGCGGGCAAGGTGGCCCTCGCCGTGGCCGGCAATTCCTCGCGCGTCGCCTCCCTCGCCGGGCTGCGCCTGCCGATCGAGAGCCACGTCTTGCAGGCCTTCGTCTCCGAGGGGCTGAAGCCGATGGTCGACGGGGTGATCACCTTCGGCGCCGGCCACTTCTACATCTCGCAGTCCGACAAGGGCGGGCTGGTCTTCGGCGGCGACATCGACGGCTACAATTCCTACGCCCAGCGCGGCAACCTGCCCGTGGTGGAGGATGTCGCCGAGGGCGGCATGGCGCTGATGCCGCGCATCGGCCGGCTGCGGCTGCTGCGCATGTGGGGCGGCATCATGGACATGTCGATGGACGGCTCGCCGATCATCGACCGCACGCCGGTGCCGGGGCTCTACCTCAATGCCGGCTGGTGCTATGGCGGCTTCAAGGCGACGCCGGCCTCGGGCTGGTGCTTCGCGCATCTTCTGGCCACGGGCGCGCCGCACGAGACCGCCGGCGCCTACCGGCTCGACCGCTTCCGCACCGGCCATCTCATCGACGAAAAGGGAGTCGGCGCCCAGCCGAACCTGCATTGATGGCCCTTTGCGCTCTCCCCCTCACCCGGCGCGCTACGCACGCCGACCTCTCCCCCTCGGGGAGAGGTAGAATGCGCCCGGCCCCCTCTCCCCGAGGGGGAGAGGGTCGGGGTGAGGGGCCTCGTCACGGCGGAGACCTCTTCTGATGCGTATCCCCTGCCCCTATTGCGGCGAGCGCGACGCCCATGAGTTCGCCTATCTCGGCGACGCCACGCTGACGCGCCCCGACCCGGCGGCGCCGGACGCAGAGCAGGCGTTCCACGATTACGTCTATCTCCGCGACAACCCGGCCGGGACGCATCGGGAGTGGTGGTATCACGCCAATGGCTGCCGCCAGTGGCTGCGCGTGACGCGCGACACCCGCACCCATGCCATCGCCTCCGCCGAGCCGGCGCGCCGAGACAGCGCGCAGGTGGGCATGCCGGGAGCCGCGCCATGAGCCGCCGCAACCGCAACCGGCTGGAAGCCGGCGGGCTGGTCGACCGCGCGCGGCCGCTCGACTTCGGCTTCGACGGCCATCGCTATCACGGCTATGCCGGCGACACGCTGGCCTCGGCGCTGCTGGCGAACGGGGTGCGCCTCGTCGGGCGCTCCTTCAAATATCACCGCCCGCGCGGCATCTTCTCGGCCGGGACCGAGGAGCCGAACGCGCTGGTCGAGCTGCGCCGCGACGCCCGGCGCGAGCCCAACAGCCGCGCCACCGTGACCGAGCTGTATGACGGGCTGGAAGCCACCAGCCAGAACCGCTGGCCCTCGCTCGGGCTCGACCTGCTGAGCCTCAACCGTTTCCTGTCGCCCTTCCTCGGCGCCGGCTTCTACTACAAGACCTTCATGTGGCCGGCTGCCTTCTGGGAGAAGCTGTACGAGCCGGTCATCCGCCGCGCCGCCGGCCTCGGGCGCGCCGCCGCCGAGGCCGACCCCGACCATTACGAGAAGGCCACCGCCTTCTGCGACGTGCTGGTGATCGGCGCCGGCCCGGCCGGGCTGATGGCGGCGCTGGCGGCCGGGCGCACCGGCGCGCGGGTGATCCTCGCCGACGAGGACTTTCTGCCCGGCGGACGGCTCAACGGGGCGCCCGCCGAGGTGCACGGCCAGCCGGCCGCCGCCTTCGCCGCCCATGTCGCGGCCGAACTGACGAGCCTGCCCAATGTGCGGGTCATGACCCGCACCACCGTGTTCGGCGTCTATGACGGCGGCACCTATGGCGCGCTGGAGCGCGTCGCCGACCATCTCACCGTTCCCGCGCCGTTCCAGCCGCGCCAACGCCTGTGGCGGATCGTGGCGCGGCGCGCCGTGCTGGCGGCCGGCGCCACCGAGCGGCCCATCGTGTTCGGCGGCAATGACCGGCCCGGCGTGATGCTGGCCGGCGCGGTCGGCACCTATGTGCACCGCCATGCCGTGCTGCCGGGCCGGCATATCGCCCTGTTCGCCAACAACGACGCGGCGTGGCACGGCCTGCTGGCGGCGGGTGCGGCCGGTGCCAATGTCGAGACCATCGTCGACACGCGCGCCGACGTAGCGCCGACGCTGGTGGACGCGGCCCGCGCGCGGGGCGTCCGGGTCTTCACCGACGCCCGGGTGATCGCCACGCAGGGGCGCACGCTGCGCACCATCGACGTGCTCGGCCCCGGCGGGCGCGAGCGCATCGCCGCCGACACGCTGGCGGTTTCCGGCGGCTGGTCGCCGGCCCTGCACCTCACCTGCCATCATGGCGGCAAGCCGGCGTGGAACGAGGCCATCGCCGCCTTCGTGCCGGGCACCGCGCCGCCGGGAATGAGCGTGGCGGGCGCCGCCAACGGCGCGTTCGGGCTCGGCGCCGCCCTGCGCGAAGGCGCCGCGAAGGGGGCCGAGGCGGCCGGGGCGCTCGGCTTCCCGGTGCCGCCGCTCGACGTGCCGGAGGTCGAGGACGCGCCCTTCGCGCTGACCCCGTTCTGGCATGTGAGAGAATCGCGCGGCGCCGCCTTCGTGGATCTCCAGAACGACGTCACCGCCAAGGATGTCGGCATCGCCCATGCCGAGGGCTTCCGCTCGGTCGAGCATCTCAAGCGCTACACGACGCTCGGCATGGCCACCGACCAGGGCCGCACCTCCAACGTCACCGGCCTCGCCATCATGGCGAGCCTCACCGGCGCCTCGATCCCGGAGACGGGGACGACGATCTTCCGCCCGCCCTACACGCCGGTGGCGCTAGGGGCGCTGGCCGGCCACCATCGGGCCAGGGATTTCCGCCCTCTGCGGCTCACCCCCACCCATGAATGGGCGCGGGCGCAGGGCGCGGTGTTCGTCGAGACCGGAGCGTGGCTGCGCGCGCAGTATTTCCCCCGCAAGGGCGAGCGCGACTGGCTGGAGACGGTCTCGCGCGAGGTGAAGGCGGTGCGCGCCTCGGTCGGGATGATCGACGTCTCCACCTTCGGCAAGATCGACCTTCAGGGGCCGGACGTCGGCACTCTGCTCGACCGCGTGTACATCAACGGCTTCGCGGCGCTCCCCGTCGGCAAGGCGCGCTACGGCGTGATGTTGCGCGAGGACGGCCATGTGATGGACGACGGCACCACCGCCCGCCTTGGCCCTGAGCATTACGTGATGACGACCACCACGGCGAACGCGGCACGAGTCTACCAGCATCTCGAATTCTGCCTTCAGGTGCTGTGGCCGGAGCTTGACGTGTGCCTCGCCTCGATTTCCGAGCAATGGTCGCAGATCGCCATTGCCGGGCCGCGCTCGCGGGAAGTGCTCGCGCGAATCGTCGACGACGGCGTCGACGTGTCGAATGAGACCCTGCCCTTCATGGGCGCCGTCGAGGCGCGGGTGATGGGCGGCGTGGGCGCGCGGCTGTTCCGCCTCTCCTTCTCCGGCGAACTCGGCTACGAGATCGCGGTGCCGGCCCGCCATGGCGCGGCGCTGGCGCAGGCGCTGATGAAGGCGGGCGAGGAATTCGCCATCACCCCCTACGGCACCGAGGCGCTCGGCGTGATGCGCATCGAGAAGGGCCATGTGTCGGGCAACGAACTGTCCGGCCAGACCACGGCGCGCGACCTCGGCCTCGGCCGCATGGCCTCGACCCGGAAGGACTATATCGGCCGCGTCATGGCCGGCCGTCCCGGCCTCACCGACCCGGCGCGGCCGGGCCTCGTCGGGTTCCGGCCGGTCGACCGCACCAGCCGCCTGCGGGCGGGCGCGCATTTCCTCGGCGTCGGCGCGCGGCCGGAGACGGCCAATGACGAGGGCTACATGACCTCGGTCGCCTATTCCCCGCATCTGGCACACTGGATCGGCCTCGGCCTGCTCACGCGCGGGCCCGAGCGCATCGGCGAGAGGGTGCGCGCCTATGACCCGGTGCGCGGCGAGGATATCGAGGTAGAAATCTGCGCGCCCGGCTTCATCGACCCGGAAGGGGAGCGCCTTCGTGGCTGACATCGGACACACGTCATCCCGGACGCGGCAGCGCCGCGAGCCGGGATCGTCCCGCATATCCGGCACGCGATCCCGGCTCGGCGCGCCTGTGGCGCTTGGCCGGGATGACGGCATGGGAATGTTCTCGACCGGAGGGAAGCGCGATGAGTGACCCCCTCAACGGCCTCGCCTTCGACCGCGTACCGCCGGCTGGCGCCTATGGCATCGCCGGCGAGCCGGGCATCCTCGTTTCCACCACGGAGGAGCCCTTCATCGCGCTGGCGGTCGCCCGCAACGGCTTCGGCGCCAGCGTCGCCGAGCGGCTGGGCCGCGCCTTCGGCGGGCCGGGCGCCGACCGCCCGCATGCCGGCTTCGGCTCCGGCAGCACGGTGGTCGGCACCGGGCCGGGGCGCTTCTTCGTGCTCTCGCGCTCGGAGGCCGACATCGCCGGCACGCTGCGCGCGGTGCTCGGCAGCGAGGCCGCCGTCACCGAGCAGGGCGACGCCTTCGTCCTCTTCGAACTGTCCGGGGCGCGCGTACCCGATCTTCTCGCCAAGGGCGCGCCGGTCGACCTCGACCCGCGCGTGTTCCAAGTCGGCGACGCCGCGACCACGCTCATCGCCCATATCGGCGCCACGCTGTGGCGCAGCGGCGCGGCGAGCTGGCGCGTACTGGTGGCGCGCAGCTATGAGGCGAGCTTCACGCGGTTTCTCATCGGCGCCGGGGCCGAGTACGGCCTGCGTCTGGAGGGGCGAGGTTGATGGCGGCGCGCCGCGCGCTTCCCTCCTCCCGCCATCTCCCCTAAAACCCGCCCGCGCGCATCATCGCCGTCGCGGCGTTCCGATGAGACCGACATGACCGACAGCACCGAAGCCTGCGTCCTGACCCTCTCCTGCCCCGACCGGCCCGGCATCGTCGCCGCGGTGGCCAGCTTCCTGTTCGAGCGCGGCGGCAACATCCTCGAGGCGCAGCAGTTCGACGACACCGGCAGCGGCCGGTTCTTCATGCGGGTGATGTTCGACCGCGCGCCCGGCTCCGGCCCGCTGGAGGTGCTGAAGGCCGACTTCGCCGAGGTGGCGGCCCGCTTCGCGCTCGACTGGCGCATGCGCCCGCGCGGCCGCAAGGCGAAGGTCATGCTGCTGGTCTCCAAGTTCGACCATTGCCTCGCCGACCTGCTCTATCGCTGGCGCATCGGCGAGATCCCGATGGAGATCGCCGCCATCGCCGCCAACTACCCGCGCGCGACCTATGCCCATCTCGATTTCGCGGACATCCCCTTCCACTATCTGCCGGTGACCAAGGCGACCAAGATGGAGCAGGAGACCCAGCTCTGGGAACTGTTCCAGTCGTCCGGGGCCGAGGTCGCGGTGCTCGCCCGCTACATGCAGGTGCTTTCGGACGGGCTGTCGGCCAAGCTCTCGGGGCGGTGCATCAACATTCACCACTCCTTCCTGCCCGGCTTCAAGGGCGCCAAGCCCTATCACCAGGCGCATGAGCGCGGGGTGAAGCTGATCGGCGCCACCGCCCATTACGTCACCTCCGACCTCGACGAGGGGCCGATCATCGAGCAGGACGTCGAGCGCATCAGCCACCAGGACACCGCCGAGGATCTCGTGCGCAAGGGCCGCGACATCGAGCGCCGCGTGCTCGCCCGGGCGCTTGCCTGGCATCTCGACGACCGCGTGCTGCTGAACGGGCACCGCACCGTCGTCTTCCGCGACTGAGGAGACCTCTGATGGTCGAGACCCGCCTGATCGACGGCAAGGCGTTCGCCGAGGCGATGCGCGCCCGCCTCAAGGACGAGGTGGCCGCCTTCGTGAGCGAGACCGGCATGACGCCGGGGCTGGCGGTAGTGCTGGTGGGCGAGGATCCCGCCAGTTCGGTCTATGTCCGCAACAAGGGCAGGCAGACGGTCGAGGCCGGCATGGCCTCGCTGGAGCACAAGCTGCCAGCCGACACGCCGCAGGACGAGGTGCTGGCGCTGGTGCGCGCGCTGAACGCGGATTCGAGCGTGCACGGCATCCTCGTGCAGTTGCCCCTGCCCGCTCACATCGACGCGCAGGCGGTGCTCGCCACCATCGACCCGGCCAAGGATGTCGACGGCTTCCATGTGGTGAATGCCGGCCGGCTCGCGGTGGGGCTGGACGCGCTGGTGCCGTGCACGCCGCTCGGCTGCGTGATGCTGCTGAAGGACGCGCTCGGCTCGCTCGCCGGGCTGGAGGCGGTGGTGGTCGGGCGCTCCAACATCGTCGGCAAGCCGCTGGCGCAGCTTCTGCTGCGCGAGGACGCCACCGTCACCATCGCCCATTCGCGCACGCGCGACCTGCCCGGCGTGTGCCGGCGCGCCGATATCCTCATCGGCGCGGTCGGCCGGCCGGAGATGATCCGCGGCGACTGGATCAAGCCGGGCGCCACCGTCATCGACGTCGGCATCAACCGTGTGGCGGGCGCCGACGGCAAGGGCCGGCTGGTCGGCGACGTGGCGTTCGAGGAGGCGCAGGGCATCGCCGGCGCCATCACCCCGGTGCCCGGCGGCGTCGGCCCGATGACCATCGCCTGCCTGCTGGCGAACACGCTGACGGCGGCGCGGCGGCAGGTGGGGGCCTAACCTCGCGGGGCGAAGGACCTCGCGGCCTGCGCACGCGATTGCCGGCATCCTTCGAGGCTCGCTGCGCTCGCACCTCAGGATGACGTCGTGCTTGTGGAATGCAGCGGCACGTCTGAACGGCCAGTCATCGACGATGACGCGGCACGGGGCGCCGCATTCCCTTGCACTCGACCAGATGCGCCGTCATCCTGAGGCGCCCGGCACAGCCGGGCCTCGAAGGATGGGCATCGTAAAGCGGCCATGGCAGCCTTCGTCTACATGCTCCGCCGCGCCGACGGCTCCTACTATGTCGGCTCGACCAGCGCCTCGCTGGAGAAGCGGATCGCCGAGCACGAGAGCGGGGCCTTCCCCGGATATACGTTCCACCGCAGGCCCGTTCGCCTCATATGGAGCGAGAGCTTCGAGCAGATCACCGACGCCATCACAGCCGAACGGCAGATCAAGGGGTGGAGCCGGACCAAGAAAGAGGCCTTGGTGCGGGGCGACTGGGAGGGCGTGCGGCAGGCCGCCCGGCGTGCCGCACGGAAGGAGGGGGTAAGATGCCCAGACGAGCATCCTTCGAGGCTCGCTACACTCGCACCTCAGGATGACGTGGCTCTTCCACCTCAGGATGGCTCGACGTCAGAATGATCGCCTTCCCTTCCCTCCGGCCAGGTACGCCGTCATCCTGAGGCGCCCGGCGCCGCCGGGCCTCGAAGGATGCCCCGCGAATAACGCCGCCCCCTCACCCCCGCGACATGCGGTTCCAGGCGTCGAGGCCGGCGATCTTGTAGGCTTCGGCCAGCGTCGGGTAGTTGAACGTGTTCTCGATGAAATAGTCGATCGTGCCCTTCAGGTTCAGCACCGCTTGGCCGATATGAATCAACTCGGTGGCGCCCTCGCCGACGATGTGGACGCCGAGCAGGCGGCGGGTCTTCACCGAGAAGATCATCTTCATCATCCCGTTGTTCAGCCCCATGATGTGGCCGCGCGAGGTCTCGCGGAAGCGGGCGATGCCGCATTCATAGGGAATCTCGCGCTTGCGCACCTCCTCCTCGCTCATGCCGACGGTGGAGATTTCCGGCACCGCGTAGATGCCATAGGGGAAGAACTCCGGCGGGGGCGGCGGCTCCAGCCCGAAGGCGTGGCAGGCGGCAAGGCGCCCCTGCTCCATCGAGGTGGAGGCAAGGCTGGGGAAGCCGATCACGTCACCGGCGGCGTAGATGTGCGGCACCGCGGTCTGAAGCGTCTTGGGGTCGACGCCGAGCCGGCCGCGATGGTCGACCGCCAGCCCGGCGGCTTCCAGGTTCAGCCGGTCGGTGGCGCCGACGCGCCCGGCCGCGAAGAGCAGCATGTCGGCGGTGACGACGCGCCCGTCCGCCAGCTTGCAGCTCGGCCGCTCATCGGGCCCGAGCGTGATCGCCGTCACCTTGGAGCCGAAGCGCAGGCCCACATTGCGGTCGCGCAGCTCGTGGGTGAACTCCTCGATCAGCTCCCGGTCGATGAAGTCGAGGAAGCTGTTGCGCGGCTCGATCAGCGTCACCGCGACGTCGAGGGCGGAGAAGATCGAGGCGTATTCGACGCCGATGACGCCGGCGCCGATCACCGCGAGGCTGCGCGGCAGCTTCGGCAGGTCGACGATCTCATCGCTGTCGAACACGCTCATGCCGTTGAAGGGCACGTAGTCGGGGCGGAACGGGCGCGTGCCGACCGCGATCAGCACATGGGCACCGGAGACCTTCTCGACCTCGCCGGCCTCGCCGGTGATCTCGATTGTGTGCGCGTCGAGGAAGCGCGCCTCGCCGCGCGCGGTCTTCACCCCGTTGCGGGCGAACTGGTGCTCCAGCACGTCGACCTCGTGGTCGAGCGTCTTGTGCAGGCGCGCCATCAGGTCGGCGGCGCCGATGTCCTGCTTGACCCGGTAGGAGCGCCCGTAGAAACCGCGCTCGCGCCAGCCGGAGAGGTTCAGCACGGTCTCGCGCAGCGTCTTGGAGGGAATGGTGCCGGTGTGCACCGAGACGCCACCGACGCGGCGGCCCTTCTCGATCACCAGCACCGACTTGCCGATCTTGGCGGACTGGACGGCGGCGCGGCGGCCGGAAGGGCCGCTGCCGATGACAATCATGTCGTAATCGTACATTGAGACGCGCACCATCCGGCCAGCAGGAATGTGCGCTATTCGATGCACGATGAATGCCAAGCTTCGATGACGGCGGCATCGGCGCACCGCCTGCGGGCGGGCGGTCGTGCCGGCCGCGCCGCCGCCGGCATTCGGGCTTGGCATTTGCCGGCGAACGGGCTCCGATGGACGTCGAGGGAGAGACGAGCGTGAAGGACAGCCCGCACAGCCGCCGCACCGGGACGGATGCCGCGACGGATGCCATCGGGAATCAGGCGCCCGAGACAGCCGCCGAACTCGCGACCGGCTCGGGTGCCCCGCAGCCGCGCGAGCGCACGCTGGAACAGGCGCTCGGCCAGCAGGTGCGCGCGCTGCGCCGCGACCTCGATCTCACCGTCTCCGACCTCGCCAGCGCGGCGGGCATCGCGGTGGGCACGTTGTCGAAGATCGAGAACGGGCTGATCTCGCCCTCGCTGGCGACGCTGCAGGCGATCTCGACCGTGCTCAACGTGCCGATCTCCTCGCTGTTCACCAGCTTCGAGGAAAAGCGTGACTGCTCCTATGTGCAGGCCGGCGGGGGCGTGCGCATCGAGCGGCGCGGCACCAAGGTCGGCCACCAGTACGAGTTGCTGGGGCACGCGCTCGGCGGCGAGGTGGCGGTCGAGCCCTATCTGATCACGCTGAGCGAGGAAGCGGTGCCCTATAGCGGCTTCCGCCATGCCGGGGTGGAGTTCATCCACATGCTCACCGGCGAGGTGGTCTACCGCCATGGCGAGCGCACCTATCACCTCAAGCCGGGGGATTCGCTGCTGTTCGATTCCGCCGCCAGCCACGGGCCGGAGGAGTTGCTGGTGCGGCCGATGACCTATCTGTCGATCATCATCTATCCGCGCGAGGCGGGATGACGACTGAAGGAATGCGGCCGGGACGACGGCGCCGATAGTTTCTCCCGAAGAAAATATTATTCTCGTCTGATTGACGGCCGGCAGCCGCACTCCTAAAAGATGCGGGACGCCCCATTCTGCCAGGAGTTCCGCCATGTGCGGCATTGTCGGCCTGTTTCTGAAGCAGCCGAAGCTGGAGCCCGACCTCGGCGCCCTGCTCTCGGAAATGCTCGACATCATGTGCGATCGCGGGCCGGACTCGGCCGGCTTCGCCGTCTATGGCGCCGGCACGCCCGGCTTCGTGAAGCTCACCCTGCGCGGACCGGCCGGCGCCGATTTCGCCGCGCTTGGCGCCGCCATCGGCCATCGCGTCACCCCGCGCGACACCCATGCGGTGCTGAGCGTGCCGGCGGCCGAGGAAATCGCCGTGCGCGCGGCGCTCGCCCGCCTCGCCCCTGAGGTTCGCGTGGTCGGCGCGGGCAACCGCATGGAGCTTTACAAGGAGGTCGGCCTGCCCGCCGATGTCGCCCGGCGATTCAAGCTGGAGGCGATGAGCGGCACCCACGCCATCGGCCATACCCGCATGGCGACCGAGAGCGCGGTGACGACGGATGGCGCCCACCCCTTCTCCACCGGCCCCGACCAGTGCCTCGTGCACAACGGCTCGCTGTCCAACCATGCCGGCGTGCGCCGCCTGCTGGCCCGCGAGGGGCTGGAGGTGAAGACCGAGAACGACAGCGAGGTGGCCGCCGCCTACCTCACCTACCGCATGCGCGGCGGCGATACGTTGGGCGAGGCGCTGGAGCATTCGCTCGACGACCTCGACGGCTTCTACACCTTCGTCGTCGGCACCGAGACCGGCTTCGGCGTGCTGCGCGACCCCATCGCCTGCAAGCCCGCCGTCATGGCCGAGACCGACGACTATGTCGCTTTCGCCTCCGAATACCGCGCGCTTGCCGGCCTGCCTGATATCGAGACCGCGCGCGTCTTCGAGCCGGAGCCGGCCAAGGTTTACTTCTGGGATCGCGCCGCATGAACCTGTCGCTGAAACAAGCCGCCCCGGCGGAAGGGGAAACCCTGGTCGACCTCGCCCACACCCCGCTGCGCGAGTTGAACGGCGCGCTGCACAGGCTGGCGGCCGACACCAACCAGACGGCATGGAAGATCGCCAACCCGGCCGGCCGCCACGCCATCGCGGCGGGGCTCGACGTGCCGGTGACGGTCGAGATCGACGGGCCGGTCGGCTATTACTGCGCCGGCATGAACAAGCAGGCGCGAATCATCGTGAACGGCAATGCCGGCGTCGGCGTCGCCGAGAACATGATGAGCGGCTTCATTCATGTGAAGGGCGATGCCAGCCAGGCCGCCGGCGCCACCGCCCATGGCGGGCTGCTGGTGATCGACGGCAACGCCTCGGCCCGTTGCGGCATCTCGATGAAGGGCATCGACATCGTGGTGAAGGGTTCGGTCGGCCATATGAGCGCCTTCATGGCGCAGGCCGGCACCCTCACCGTGCTGGGCGACGCCGGCGAGGCGCTGGGCGACAGCCTGTACGAGGCGAAGCTGTTCGTGCGCGGCTCGGTCGCCAGCTTAGGGGCCGACTGCATCGAGAAGGAAATGCGCGAGGAGCACCGGGCGCTGCTGGCGGCCAAGCTCGACGCCGCCGGCATCCTCGGCGAAGTCGATATGGCGGAGTTCCGCCGCTACGGCTCGGCCCGCACGCTCTACCATTTCCACGTCGACAACGTGTCGAGCTACTGAGGGCGCGATGACCGACCACAGCCACACGCCGCGCACGACACCGCGCGCCTCCGCCACCTTCGACGACTACACGCTGTCGGAAATCCGCCGCGCGGCGGCGACCGGCATCTATGACATTCGCGGCGGCGGGGCGAAGCGCAAGGTCCCCCATTTCGACGACCTGCTGTTCCTCGGTGCCTCCATGTCGCGCTACCCGCTGGAGGGCTATCGCGAGAAGTGCTCGACCGAGGTCGTGCTCGGCACCCGCTTCGCCAGGAAGCCGATCGAGCTGAAGATTCCGATCACCATCGCCGGCATGAGCTTCGGCTCGCTCTCCGCCAACGCGAAGGAGGCGCTCGGGCGCGGCGCCTCGGCCATGGGCACCTCGACCACCACGGGCGATGGCGGCATGACCAATGAGGAGCGCGGGCACTCGACCCAGCTCGTCTACCAGTACCTGCCTTCGCGCTATGGCATGAACCCGGACGACCTGAAGCGCGCCGACGCCATCGAAGTTGTCGTCGGCCAGGGCGCCAAGCCCGGCGGTGGCGGCATGCTGCTCGGCCAGAAGATCACCGAGCGCGTGGCGGCGATGCGCACCCTGCCGGTCGGCATCGACCAGCGCTCCGCCTGCCGCCACCCGGACTGGACCGGGCCGGACGATCTCGAGATCAAGATCGAGGAACTGCGCGAGATCACCGACTGGGAGAAGCCGATCTATGTGAAGGTCGGCGCCGCTCGCCCCTATTACGACACGGCGCTGGCGGTGAAGTCCGGCGCCGACGTGGTGGTCGTCGACGGCATGCAGGGCGGCACCGCCGCCACGCAGGAAATCTTCATCGAGCATGTCGGCATCCCCACGCTCGCCGCCGTGCGGCAGGCGGTGAAGGCGCTGCAGGACCTCGGCATGCACCGCAAGGTGCAGTTGATCGTCTCCGGCGGCATCCGCAACGGGGCGGATGTGGCCAAGGCGCTGGCGCTCGGCGCCGACGCGGTGGCGATCGGCACGGCGGCTCTCGTCGCGCTGGGCGACAACGACCCCCATTATGCCGCCGAATATGAGGCGCTCGGCACCCGCGCCGGCGCCTATGACGACTGGCACGAGGGCCGCGACCCCGCCGGCATCACGACGCAGGACCCCGAGTTGATGAAGCGGCTCGACCCCATCGCCGCCGGGCGGCGCCTCGCCAATTATCTCGCCGTGCTGACGCTGGAGTGCCAGACCATCGCCCGCGCCTGCGGCAAGAGCCACGTGCACAATCTGGAGCCCGAGGATCTGGTGGCACTCACCATCGAGGCCGCCGCCATGGCAAATGTGCCGCTCGCCGGCACCGACTGGATTCCCGGGAGGAACGGGGGTTTCTAGTCATCGTCATCCCGGACGCGCCGCAGGCGCGAGCCGGGATCGCGCGCCGGACTGTTTCGCGATCCCGGATACGGCCCGACGGCCGTTCCGGGATGACGACACGGCAAGAAGGGGCCGGTATCGCGGCCCTGAATATGCATCACCAACGAGCCCTGAACGGGCCGGGGAACAGCACGGAACCGGATTGCACCATGGCGAACGATCTTGCGCATGCCGCCAAAGAGCTCGGCATCAAGTACTTCCTGATCTCCTATGTCGACCTGTTCGGCGCGCTGCGGGCCAAGCTGGTGCCGGCCGCCGCCATCGGCGGCATGCAGAAGGCCGGCGCGGGCTTCGCCGGCTTCGCCACCTGGCTCGACATGAGCCCGGCCGACGCTGACCTGTTCGCGGTGCCGGACCCGGAAAGCCTGATCCAGCTTCCCTGGAAGCCGGAAATCGGCTGGCTCGCCTCCGATCTGGTGATGAATGACGAGCTGGTGGCGCAGGCTCCGCGCAACGTGCTGAAATACACCATGCTGGGCGCCGACAGCATCGGCTACCAGATGAAGACCGGCGTCGAGTGCGAGTTCTTCCTCACCAATGCCGACGGCACGAAAATCTCGGACGCCGCCGACAACGCCATCAAGCCCTGCTACGACCAGTCCGCCCTGATGCGCCGCTACGACGTCATCAAGGAGATCTGCGACAGCATGCTCACGCTCGGCTGGGGCCCCTACCAGAACGACCATGAGGACGCCAACGGCCAGTTCGAGATGAACTGGGACTTCGACGACGCACTCGTCACCGCCGACCGCCACGTCTTCTTCAAGTTCATGGCCCGCTCCATCGCCGAGAAGCACGGGCTGCGTGCCACCTTCATGCCGAAGCCCTTCATCGACCTCACCGGCTCGGGCTGCCACATGCACACCTCGCTGTGGGGACCGGACGGCGCCAATCTGTTCGAGGACGAGGACGGCGAGCTTGGGCTTTCCGATCTCGGTTACAATTTCATCGGCGGGCTGATCCACTCCGCCGACGCCATGTGCGCCTTCACCAACCCGACGGTGAATTCCTACAAGCGCATCAACGCGCCGCGCACCGTCTCCGGCGCCACCTGGGCACCCAACACCGTCACCTATACCGGCAATAACCGCACCCACATGATCCGCATCCCCGATGCGGGCCGGCTGGAGCTGCGCCTGCCGGACGGCGCCGCCAACCCCTATCTCGCCCCCGCCGCCGTGCTCGCCGCCGGCCTCGACGGGATCCAGAACGGCCGCGAGCCCGGCAAGCGGCTCGACATCAACATGTACACGGACGGCCACAAGGTGCGCGGCGCCAAGAAGCTGCCGCTCAACCTGCTCGACGCCCTCCGCGCGCTGGAAAAATCCTCAGTGCTGCGCAACGCCCTCGGCGCGCCGCTGATCGACGGCTACGTCAAGCTGAAGACCGAGGAATGGAACGCCTATTCGCGCCACCTCACCCAGTGGGAGCGCGACAACACGCTCGACATCTGAGGCGCCGCGCCGCGAGACCCGCACGCGACGCCCGCATCACGCCTGTCCGCGCGCCCTACCGCTGCGCGGCCGAATCAGGCAGCGTCCTGCGCAGGTCCGGGCCGGGACGCGTCGGGCGCTCCGGCATCGGGAGCCGGGCCTGTCCGGGAAAGTCATTTGTCGCTGTTCAAAGGGCGCCGGCCGCTGCTCACGAGAAGCGGGCCGAGGCATCACGTGCTGATCACCGGGACGGGGCGGACGGGAACGTCTTTCCTGATGCAGCTGCTTACCCGGCTCGGCCTCGATACCGGCTTCACCGTCGACCGGCTCGATCTCGATCCGGTCGCCCGTGCGGGCCTTGAAGTCGATCCCCGCTGGGCCCACGCGCCCTATATCGTGAAGAACCCCTGGATCTGCGACTATATCGAGGAGCTGCTCGTCGATCCCGAACTCCGGGTCGACCACGTCTTCGTCCCGGTGCGCGATTTCGAGGCGGCGGCGGCGAGCCGGGTGCGCGTGCAGAAGGAGCATACGGGCGTCGAGGACGGGCCCGCCACGGTTCCCGGCGGCCTGTGGAACGCCTCCCGCGCCGCCGACCAGACGGAGGTGCTGCGCGAGCGGTTCACCCGCCTCGTCGAGCAGCTCGTGCGCTTCGACGTCGAGACCACCTTCCTGTGGTATCCCCGCCTGACGCAGGATGCGCCCTATCTGCACGCCAAGCTCAGCCGGGGCCTGAACATGCCGGACCTCGCGACCTTCACGGCGACCTTCGACGCCACCGTGCGTCCGGACTGGGTGCACAGCTTCACCCCCAACGACCGCAACGCGGAAGGCTGAGACGGCGCAAGGCTGAGCCGGCGAAGATCCGGCGGGCGGCCCGGCTCAGTCGCGCACCGAGAACGGCACCACGCCGCGGCGGTCGGGATCGAGCACGATCTCGCGGTCGAGCGGAGGAAAGGCGCGCTCCGGGCAGGTCGCGCGCGGGCAGATGCGGCAATTGACGCCGAGCGGGGCCACCGCCGCCGCCTTCAGGTCCAGCCCGTCGGCATAGACCAGTTCGCCGGCATAGGAGACCTCGCAGCCTATGCCGAGCGCGAAGCGCCGTTCGCGCTGGCCGAAGCGGATGGCCGGCTTGGAGGTGCCGCGCGCGAGGCACAGATAGCGCACCCCGTCCGGCATCTCGCCGACCTGCACCAGCGTGCGCGAGGGCTGCTCGAACGCCTCGTGCACGTTCCACACCGGGCAGGCGCCGCCATAGCGCGCGAACTGGAAGCGCGTCGCGCTGTGGCGCTTGATGACGTTGCCGGCGCGGTCGACCTTGAGGAAGTAGAACGGCACGCCCTTCTCGCCCGGCCGCTGGAGGGTGGAGAGCCGGTGGCAGACCTGTTCGAGGCTGGCCCCGGTCATCGCCGCCAGCAGATCGAGGTCGTGGCGCTTCTCGCGCGCCAGCCGGGCGAAGCGGCGATAGGGCAGGATCAGCGCGCCGGCATAGTAGTTCTGCAAGGACAACCGGCACACCTCGCGCGCCGTGGCGCTGCGAAAGCCCGCGTCGAGCACGTGCTGGTCGATCGCCTCGCTCTGCTCGAAGCGGGCGATCAGCGCGCCGAGGCGGAAGGCCTGGCTGGCGCGGTCCAGCGTGCGCGCCAGCGTCGCCACCCGGCGGTGGCGGTCATAGGCGAGCAGCGGCGCCTCCGGCTGGTCGGCCGGGGCGAGGTCGACCACGATGTCGTGGCGCTGGCGCAGGTGCTGCACCAGCACGCCCACCGCGTCGTCGCGGGCGAACAGGTCGAGCGCGGCGTTGCGCTCTTCCGCCGCCCGGTCGAGGCCGTCGACATAGTTGTCGATGTAGTGGAAATGGTCGCGCACCTCCTCATAGGGGGCGAGATGGCGGGCCTCGTCCGGCGGGGCGCCGCCATCGACCTCGCGCGCCACCGAGACCACGGCGTCGTCAAGCGCGGCGCGGTGCTCCTCCAGCCGGCGCATGGCGCCATGCAGGCGCAGGAAGGCATGGGCGAAGGCGGGCGCGTGGGTGGTGGCGTTCTTCAGGTCCTGAAGCGTCGGCTCCAGCCCGCGGAACACCGGATCGGCCAGCGCCTCGCGAAGATCGGCAACGATACGGTCGAGATCGTCGGCGCCGAAGCGTGTAATGTCGAGGTCGAAGGTGCGGCTGATGGCGAGCAGCACGGCGGCCGTCACCGGCCGCTGGTTGCTCTCGATCTGGTTGATGTAGCTCGGCGACAGCGACAGGCGCCGGGAGAAGTCGATCTGGGTCAGCCCCAGCCGCTCGCGGACATGGCGCACGGCGTGGCCGGCGAACACCTTCTTCGACATGCCGGCCATGAACGACGCCCGATCTTCCATCGTCGATTTTGTGAAAGATTCACAGTTTTACGATCCGCATTTTCACAGCTTATCTTTTGCCTCGCAAGGGCCTAAGACCAACGCGCAGGGCCTGGGTAACAGGGCAGCGTCCGAGGGAACGCCATGAAGCATATTCTCGACGAACTCGAGCAGCGCCGCGCCGGCGCCCGCCTCGGCGGCGGCCAGAGGCGCACCGATGCCCAGCACAAGCGCGGCAAGCTCACCGCCCGCGAGCGCATCGAACTGCTGCTCGACACCGGCTCCTTCGAGGAGTTCGACACCTTCGTCCAGCACCGCTGCACCGATTTCGGCATGGACAAGGCCGAGAAGATCCCCGGCGACGGCGTCGTCACCGGCTGGGGCACGGTGAACGGGCGGCAGGTCTTCGTCTTCGCCAAGGACTTCACCGTGTTCGGCGGTTCGCTCTCCGAGGCGCACGCGGCCAAGATCACCAAGATCCAGGACCTCGCGCTGAAGACACGGGCGCCGGTCATCGGCCTGTTCGATGCCGGCGGCGCGCGCATCCAGGAAGGCGTGGCCGCGCTCGGCGGCTATGGCGAGGTGTTCAAGCGCAACGTGCTGGCCTCGGGCGTCATCCCGCAGATCTCCGTCATCATGGGCCCCTGCGCGGGCGGCGACGTCTATTCGCCGGCGATGACCGACTTCATCTTCATGGTGCGCGACACCTCCTACATGTTCGTCACCGGCCCGGAGGTGGTGAAGACCGTCACCAACGAGACCGTGACCTCGGAGGAGCTGGGCGGCGCCCGGGTGCACACCTCGAAGTCCTCGGTGGCGGACGGCGCCTATGAGAACGACGTCGAGTGCCTGTTGCAGATGCGCCGGCTGATCGACTTCCTGCCGGCCAACAACCAGTCCGGCGTGCCGGAATGGCCGAGCTTCGACGATGGCGAGCGCATCGACGCCTCGCTCGACACGCTGGTGCCCGAGAACCCGAACAAGCCCTACGACATGAAGGAGCTGATCGGTAAGGTCGTCGACGAGGGCGATTTCTTCGAAATCCAGTCGGCCTTCGCCGGCAACATCGTCACCGGCTTCGGCCGGGTCGAGGGCAAGACGGTCGGCATCGTCGCCAACCAGCCGATGGTGCTGGCCGGCGTGCTCGACGCCGACGCCTCGCGCAAAGCCGCAAGGTTCGTGCGCTTCTGCGACGCCTTCGAGATCCCGATCCTCACTTTCGTCGACGTGCCCGGCTTCCTGCCCGGCACGGCGCAGGAATATGGCGGGCTGATCAAGCACGGCGCCAAGCTGCTGTTCGCCTACAGCCAGGCCACCGTGCCGCTGGTCACCGTCATCACCCGCAAGGCGTTCGGCGGCGCCTATGACGTCATGGCCTCCAAGCATATCGGCGGCGACGTGAACTATGCCTGGCCGACGGCGCAGATCGCCGTCATGGGCGCCAAGGGCGCGGTGGAGATCATCTTCCGCTCCGACATTGACGACCCCGCCAAGATCGCCGAGCGCACGAGGGAATATGAGGAGCGGTTCCTCTCGCCCTTCGTGGCGGCCGAGCGCGGCTATATCGACGAGGTGATCACGCCGCGCACCACGCGCAAGCGCATCGCCCGCGCGCTGGCCATGCTCGCCTCCAAGAAGGTCGAGGCGCCGCTCAAGAAGCACGATAATTTGCCGTTGTAGCGACCTTTCTCCCTCTCCCCGTCGGGGAGAGGGTTGGGGTGAGGGGCAACGCCGCCTCGACATCCCGAAGCCGCCCTCCCCCTCACCCGGCGCTCCGCGCCGACCTCTCCCCGACGGGGAGAGGTGAAGTAGAGGCCCCGAGAACAATGTTCTCCAAGATCCTCATCGCCAACCGTGGCGAGATCGCCTGCCGGGTCATCAAGACCGCGCGCAAGATGGGCATCAAGACGGTCGCGGTCTATTCCGACGCCGACAAGGACGCACTGCATGTGGAGATGGCCGACGTGGCGGTGCATATCGGCGCTGCCCCGGCCGCGCAGTCCTACCTCGTCGCCGAGAAGATCATCGAGGCGGCCAAGGCCACCGGCGCGCAGGCGGTCCACCCCGGCTACGGCTTCCTCTCCGAGCGGGCGAGCTTTGCGCAGGCCCTGAAGGAAGCCGGCCTCGTCTTCATCGGCCCCAATCCGGGGGCCATCGAGGCGATGGGCGACAAGATCGAGTCCAAGAAGGCCGCGGCCGCCGCGAATGTCTCGACCGTGCCGGGCTATCTCGGCGTGATCGAGGATGCCGGCCACGCGGCGAAGATCGCCGACGAGATCGGCTATCCGGTGATGATCAAGGCCAGCGCCGGTGGCGGCGGCAAGGGCATGCGCATCGCCCATTCGCGCGACGAGGTCGAGGACGGGTTCGAGCGCGCCCGCTCGGAGGCGCGCTCCTCCTTCGGCGACGACCGCGTGTTCGTCGAGAAGTTCATCGTCCAGCCGCGCCATATCGAGATTCAGGTGCTCGGCGACAAGCACGGCAACGTCGTCTATCTCGGCGAGCGCGAATGCTCGATCCAGCGCCGCAACCAGAAGGTCGTCGAGGAAGCCCCCTCGCCGCTGCTCGACGAGGCCACCCGCCGGAAGATGGGCGAGCAGGCCGTCGCGCTGGCCAAGGCCGTGAACTACGACAGCGCCGGTACGGTGGAATTCGTCGCCGGGCAGGACAAGTCGTTCTACTTCCTCGAGATGAACACCCGCCTTCAGGTGGAGCATCCGGTGACGGAACTGGTCACCGGCATCGATCTCGTCGAGCAGATGATCCGCGTCGCGGCCGGCGAAAAGCTCGCCATCGCGCAGGAGGACGTGAAGCTGAACGGCTGGGCGGTGGAGAGCCGCGTCTATGCCGAGGACCCCTATCGCAGCTTCCTGCCCTCCATCGGCCGGCTCACCCGCTACCGCCCGCCAGCGGAAGGCGTGACCAACGCCGTCACCGTGCGCAACGACACCGGCGTCTATGAGGGCGGGGAAATCTCGCTCTATTACGACCCGATGATCGCCAAGCTGATCACCCACGCGCCGACCCGCGAGGAGGCCATCGAGGCGCAGGCGGACGCGCTCGACGCCTTCGCCATCGACGGCATCCAGCACAACATTCCCTTCCTCTCGGCGCTGATGACGCATGAGCGCTGGCGGGCCGGGCGCCTCTCCACCGGCTTCATCGCCGAGGAATACCCGGACGGCTTCCACGCCACCGCGCCGAGCGAGGGGCTGGCCCGCAGGCTGGCGGCGGTCGCGGCGGTGATCGACAATGTGAGCAATGCGAGGAAGCGCAGGATTTCCGGCCAGCTCGCCGGGCGTCCGGTCGTGTTCGAGCACCAGCGCGTGGTGCGGCTCGGCGACCGCGCCCTGCCCTGCGAGGTCGACCGCACGGCCGGCGGCTTCATCGTCACCTTCCTCGACAGCGAGGGCCGCCCGGCCGGAACCCATGAGCTGCGCTCGGGCTGGAAGCCCGGCGAGCCGGTGTGGAACGGCGTGTTCGACGACGAGGCCATCGCGGTGCAGGTGCGCCCGCGCCTCAACGGCGTGGCGCTGGCCCATCGCGGCGTGGCGGCGGACGCCCTCGTCTACACCAGGCGCGAGGCAGCGCTCGCCGCGCTGATGCCGGTCAAGGAACAGGCGGGCGCGGGCAAGCAGCTCCTGTGCCCGATGCCGGGGCTGGTGGTCTCGATCGCCGTCACCGCGGGGCAGGAGGTGAAGGCCGGCGAGGCGCTCGCCGTGGTCGAGGCAATGAAGATGGAGAACGTGCTGCGCGCCGAGCGCGACGCCACCGTCGCCAAGGTGCTCGCCAAGGCCGGCGACAGCCTCGCGGTCGACGCCGTGATCCTCGAATTCGCCTGACCGGGAGAGCGGGTGATGGACCAGCCGGACCTCGATATCGATCTCGCCGCCTTCCCCGCCGCGACGCGCGCGGACTGGCTGAAGCTGGTCGAGGGCGTGCTGAAGGGCGGCGCCTACGACAAGCGCATGCTCACCCGTACCGCCGACGGCCTCGTGCTCGACGCGCTGCCCGAGCGGCGGCGCGCGGGCGCGCCCATCGCCGGCCGCCCGGCCGGGGCGCCGTGGAAGATCGTCGCCCGCATCGACCATGACGACCCGGCCAGCGCCAACGCGCAGTTGCTCGAAGACCTCGACGGCGGCGCCGACGCGGCCACGCTGGTCTTCGCCTCGGCCCCGTTCGCCGGCGGCTTCGGCCTGAAGCTGCGCCATGAGGAACTGGTGGCGACGCTCAAGGGCGTGCTGCCGGAACTCGTCACATTGCGGGTGGAAGCCGGCCAGTTCCAGGGCCGCGACATCGCGCTGGCGCTGGCCCGGCTGTTCGAGGCGACCGACCCGGCGACGCTCGACCTGCGCTTCGGGCTCGATCCCATCGGCGACTTCGCCGCTCTCGGCGCTGCCCCCATCGAGTGGGAGGCGCTCGCCGCCCGGCTCGGCCAGACGGTCGGCGCGCTGCGCTCGCGCGGCCTCAGGGCGCCGATGGTGCGCGCCGACGGGCGGCTGCACCACGGCGCCGGGGCCACCGACGCGCAGGAACTCGCCGCCGTGCTCGCCACCGCCATCGCCTATCTCAGGGCGCTGGACGCGGCGGGGCTTTCGCTGGAGGAGGCGGCCGGCGCCATCGAGGTGACGCTGACCGCCGATGTCGACCAGTTCGGCACGCAGGCCAAGCCCCGCGCCTTCCGCCAGCTCTGGGCGGCGGCGCTGGCGGCCTGCGGCGCGGCGCCCGTGCCGCTGGCGATCCACATGGAAACCGCCTGGCGCTCGCTGACCCGGCACGACCCCTATGTGAACCTGCTGCGCGGCACGCTGGCCGCCTTCGCCGCCGGGGTGGGCGGGGCCGACAGCCTCACCGTGCTGCCCTTCACCCAGGCGCTCGGCCTGCCCGACGCCGACGCGCGCCGGCTCGCCCGCAACACGCAGGTCATCCTGATCGAAGAATCCAACATCCACCGCGTCGCCGATCCTTCCGCCGGCGCCGGCGCCATCGAGGAGCGCACCGAGACGCTGGCCGCCGCCGCGTGGGACCTCTTCCGCCAGATCGAGCGCGAGGGCGGCATGGTGGAGGCGCTGACCTCCGGCAGTTGGCAGGCGCGCCTCACCGCCGCCCGCGCGGCGCGGGCGAAGGATATCGCGACCCGCCGGCAGCCGATCACCGGCACTTCGGAATTCCCGCTGCTCGGCGAAGGCGTGCCCGCCGTGCTGGCGCCGGCCCGCCGCGCCGCCATGTCCGCCCCGTCGGAAGGCGCGCTGCTGGCCGAACCGCTGGTCCCCCGGCGCCTCGCCGAACCGTTCGAGCAGTTGCGCGCGGCCGCCGCCGCAGCGAGCCCCGCGCCTTCCGTGTTCCTCGCCAGCCTCGGCACGCCGGCCGACTTCACGCCCCGCGCCAGCTTCGCCCGCGCCGCCTTCGAGGCCGGCGGGCTCACCGCGCCGACCAATGACGGCTTCACCGACACGACCGCGCTGGCGGCGGCCTTCACGTCCTCCGGGGCGAAGCTCGCCTGCCTGTGCTCCTCGGACGATATCTATGCCGCCCGGGCCGAAGAGGCCGTGCGCGCGCTTAAGAACGCCGGAGCGCAGGCGATCTACCTCGCCGGCCGCCCCGGCGAACATGAGGCGGCGTGGCGCGCGGCCGGGATCGAGGCCTATCTGTCGGCTGGCGGCGACCTGCTCGCGCTGCTCGACGAGGCCCATGCCCGCCTCGGCCTCCCCGCGAGGACGGAACCATGAGCGCGCCCGCCCGTTTCCCTACAGGCGGCTGTGAAGCCGCATCCACTGTAGGGAAAAATCATGAAAACGCTGAACGTCGCCCTTTGCGGCGCGCTGGCGTGGGGGGCGCTTGCATCCAGCCTGCCGGCGCGGAGCGCCGAGGGCCTGCACGACGGGATCTGGCGCGTCGCGGCGGAGCCGGCCACCGGCCCGTGCTCGCAGCGCCACGAATTCTCGCTCTCCGTCGAGGAGGGCCGCATCCGCTATTCCGGCTACTGGCCGGTGGAGGCGAGCGGCTCGGTGACGGCGCTGGGCGTCATCCGCATCCGCGTGGTGCGCGGGGAGGAGACGCTCGCGGCCAAGGGGCTGGTGCGCGGCGAGACGGCATCGGGCGAGTGGGTCTCGCCGGGCAAGAACTGCACGGGGTCGTGGGTGGCGCGGCGAAGCTGACGCGCCCTTCGGCTCACGCCCCCCAGAAGGGTTTGCCGCAGGAGGGTATCCGATGAGCCGCATTCCCGACTTCGCCGGCCTTGACTGGCGCGTGCCGCACCTTGCCGCCCCTGCCGCCGGCGCGCCGGACTGGGAGACGCCCGAGCGCATCGCGGTGAAGCCCGCCTACGGTCCCGACGACATTGCCGGGCTCGGCTTCGTCGACACCTTTCCGGGCATCGCGCCCTATCTGCGCGGGCCCTACCCCACCATGTACGCGACCCAGCCCTGGACCATCCGGCAATATGCCGGCTTCTCCACGGCGGAGGATTCCAACGCCTTCTATCGCCGCAACCTCGCGGCGGGGCAGAAGGGCCTGTCCGTCGCCTTCGATCTCGCCACCCATCGGGGCTATGACAGCGACCACCCGCGCGTGGCCGGCGATGTCGGCATGGCGGGCGTCGCCATCGATTCCATCTACGACATGCGCACGCTGTTCTCCGGCATCCCGCTGGACCAGATGAGCGTGTCGATGACCATGAACGGCGCGGTGCTGCCGATCCTCGCGCTCTATGTGGTCGCGGCGGAGGAGCAGGGCGTGACGCCGGCCCAGCTTTCCGGGACCATCCAGAACGACATCCTCAAGGAGTTCATGGTCCGCAACACCTACATCTACCCGCCGGCGCCCTCGATGCGGATCATCGCCGACATCTTCGCCTTCACCTCGGCGCACATGCCGCGCTTCAACTCGATCTCGATTTCCGGCTACCACATGCAGGAAGCCGGGGCGACGCAGGATCTCGAACTCGCCTACACGCTCGCCGACGGCGTGGAATATGTGCGCGCCGGCGCGGCGGCGGGGCTGCCGATCGACGCCTTCGCGCCGCGCCTGTCCTTCTTCTGGGCGATCGGCATGAATTTCTTCATGGAGGTCGCCAAGCTGCGCGCCGCCCGGCTGATCTGGGCCAAGCTGATGAAGGATCTCGGCGCGCAGAACCCCAAGTCGCTGCCGCTGCGCACCCATTCGCAGACCTCGGGCTGGAGCCTGACCGCGCAGGACGTGTTCAACAACGTGATGCGCACCATGGTCGAGGCGATGGCAGCGACGCAGGGGCACACCCAGTCGCTGCACACCAACGCGCTCGACGAGGCGCTGGCGCTGCCGACCGACTTCTCCGCCCGCATTGCCCGCAACACCCAGCTCGTGCTCCAGCAGGAGAGCGGCACCACACGCGCCATCGACCCGTGGGGCGGCTCCTTCTATGTCGAGCGGCTGACCGCCGACCTCGCCGCCAAGGCGCTCGGCCATATCGCCGAGGTGGAGGAACTGGGCGGCATGGCCAAGGCCATCGAGGCCGGCATCCCGAAGCTGCGCATCGAGGAGGCGGCCGCCATCACGCAGGCGCGGATCGATTCCGGCCGCCAGACCGTGGTCGGCGTCAACAAGTACCGGCCTTCGCGCGAGATGCCCATCGATGTGCTCAAGGTCGACAATTCGGCCGTGCGCGCCGCCCAGCTCGACAAGCTCAGGCGGCTGAAGGCGGAGCGCGACCCCAAGGCGGTGGCAGCCGCGCTCGCGGCACTCGAGGCCGGCGCGCGGGAAAATGCTAACCTGCTGGCGCTCGCCATCAATGCGGCCCGTGCCAAGGCGACGGTGGGCGAGATTTCCGACGCGCTGGAGCGCGTCTTCGGCCGGCACCGGGCGGAAATCCGCGCGGTCTCGGGCGTCTACCGGCGGGAGGCGGGGGCGATGAGCGACAAGGTGGGCCGCCTGCGCGAGCGGGTCGAAGCCTTCGAGCACGAGGAGGGTCGGCGCCCGCGCATCCTCGTCGCCAAGGTCGGCCAGGACGGGCACGACCGCGGCCAGAAGGTGATCGCCTCGGCCTTCGCCGATCTCGGCTTCGACGTCGATATCGGCCCGCTTTTCGCCACGCCGCAGGAAGCCGCCCGGCAGGCGGTGGAGAACGACGTGCATGTGATCGGCATCTCCTCGCTCGCCGCCGGTCACCTCACCCTCGTTCCCGAGGTGAAGGCCGCGCTCGCCGCCGAGGGCCGGCCGGACATCATGGTGGTGGTGGGCGGCGTGGTGCCGCCGCAGGATTATGACGCCGTGCGCGCCGCCGGCGCCGAGGCGATCTACCCGCCGGGCACCGTCATCGCCGACGCCGCCGGCGAACTCGTCGACAAGCTGGCGCAACGCCTCGGCCATAAGCGGCAAGCGGCAGAGTAAATTGCTGCGTCTCGTTGCTTCATGTATGTTGTAGGGACTTGGATCGATTCGATCAAAAGAGTCGTCCTAGCCGGTTTGACTGCGATCAGAAGCAGTTTCAGCAATCAGAAGCTGACCGCGCACATTACAACAACATCATCATTAGGAGCGACCGAGATGGTCCGACTGGTCCTCGTGGTGGATGTTGCGCGCGTCCTGCTCGCAGTTGCGGCGCTCATCCACCTCTATTTCACCATGTAGTTTCTTCGGCTCGGATACAGGTAGCCAGCCTGTGTCCGAGCCTATTGCGCAACGTGCTGGTCAAAGAAGCGGCATTTCGCCTGCGATGCGGGCGCCAGGGGCTGCGCGGCCGCCCCAATCCAATACGACGTCATCCCCGGGCTTGACCCGGGGATCCACGGTTTGGCTCCCGCTTGGCGCATCGGAAAACGTGGATGGCCGGGTCAAGCCCGGCCATGACGGAGTTCTGTTGGTGCAACGGTCCTCGGTTATCACGCCGCCAGCAACCTTCGGCCGACCTTCTCGCCCCCGCACCGCTTCGTTGGCTCCGGTCAAGGCGGCATCGCCTCCCATACGACGTCATCCCCCGGCTTGACCCGGGGATGACGTCGTGCAGCCGCGCGGCGTTGGCACGTGGCTTGCTTACAATCTTGTATACAAGTTTGTGAGCAGGCCTGATGAACCCAGCCACCGCCAATATCGAGGAAGCGATCCTTTCCGCCATCCTCGCCGGCCGCATCAATCCGGGCACGCGGCTCGGCGAGCAGAAGCTCGCCGACCTGTTCGGCGTCTCGCGCACCCGCGTGCGCGAGGCGATGATGCGGCTGGAGACGCGCGGCGTGGTGCAGGTCAGCGCCCGGCGCGGCTGGTACGTGGTCGAGCCCTCGGCCGAGGAGGCACGCGAGGCGTTCCAGACCCGGCGGGTGATCGAGACCGGGCTGCTGCAGACCGTGCGCGAGGTGCCGCCCGACGTGCTCCATAGCCTCAAGGAGCATGTCGCCATCGAGCGCCGCGCCATCGAGACCGGCGATGTCCATAGCCGCGCCTGCCTGCTCGGCGACTTCCACATCCACCTCGCCGACGCGCTCGGCAACCGGCTGCTGACCGAGATCATCCGCGACCTCACCGCGCGCACCACGCTTATCTCGATGCTCTACCAGCCGACCGAGAAGGCCGAGGAATCCAGCCACGACCACGAGGACATCGTCGCCGCCATGGAGGCGGGTGACCTTTCCCTCGCCGCACGGCTGATGGACGAGCACATCGGCAAGGTCGAGGCCGGGCTCGACCTCACCGCCCGACCCGACCCCCTCGCCGGGCTTCGCGAATTGCTGTCGCCGTCGACCTTCGCCGGCAACGCCCCCTCAGTGCCGCATCTCCACCCCCACCCCCACTCAGCCGGCCCTCCGCCGGACAAGGAGGATTGATCGCATGAACCGTCGTTCCCTTTTTGGCCGCCCGCTCGCTCTGCTGGCCGCCGGCGCGCTGCTCGCCGCCACCCAGATGACGTTGCCCGCCGCCGCCGACGCCCTCGCCACCATCGAGGCGAACAAGGTGATCCGCATCGCCGTGCCGCAGGACTTCCCTCCCTTCGGCAGCGTCGGCGCCGACATGGCCCCCAAGGGCTATGATGTCGACGTCGCCAAGCTGATCGCCGAGAAGCTCGGCGTGAAGCTGGAGCTGGTGCCGGTCACCAGCGCCAACCGCATCCCCTATCTCCAGACCAGCAAGGTCGATCTGGTCATCTCCTCGCTCGGCAAGAATGCCGAGCGCGAGAAGGTGATCGACTTCTCGATCGCCTACGCCCCCTTCTTCAACGGCGTGTTCGGCCCGGCCGACGTGGCGGTGAAGGACGCGGCCGGCCTCGCGGGCAAGACGGTCGGCGTGACGCGCGGCGCGGTGGAGGATCTTGAACTGACCAAGATCGCCCCGGCCGACACCACCATCAAGCGCTACGAGGACAATAACGGCACCATCTCGGCCTTCCTTTCGGGCCAGGTCGACGTGATCGCCACCGGCAATGTGGTGGCCGCCGCCATCCTCGCCCGCAACCCGCCGAAGAAGCCGGAGATCAAGTTCCTGATCAAGAACTCGCCCTGCTACATCGGCCTCAACAAGAACGAGCCGGCGCTACTCGCCAAGGTCGACGCCATCATCGGCGCCGCGAAGAAGGACGGCGCGCTCGACGCCATCTCGGAGAAGTGGCTCGGCACCAAGCTGCCGGCGGAGCTGTGACGGCGGAGCCTGTCGCCGTGTCCCGGCCCGGCGGAGCCGCAGGCGAAGCGCCGAGCCGG
This sequence comes from Ancylobacter sp. TS-1, assembly GCF_009223885.1. Lineage (NCBI taxonomy): Bacteria > Pseudomonadati > Pseudomonadota > Alphaproteobacteria > Hyphomicrobiales > Xanthobacteraceae > Ancylobacter > Ancylobacter sp. TS-1. The sequence goes on along the minus strand of NZ_CP045144.1, from coordinate 3,742,520 downwards.
GACCCAGCACAGGACTCCGCCTAAGGCGCCTCCCCGAAGGGATGCTTCCCCGAAGGGATCGGAGGCCTTGCCGTTTTTTCCTGGCCCCCGGATCGGCGCCGCGCGACACGCGGCTTGTCCGGGGAACGGCGAGCCCCCTCCCCCCAACCCTCTCCCCTGAGGGGAGAGGGGGAAGAAGGCGGCCTCCGGGCCGTCGCGTTCTCCCTGCGGGGAGCCTGTTCCACGCGTTCCCCTTCCCCCTCACCAGCGGGAGTTCACGGGCATGACCTACGCGTTCGATTTCGACTGGCTGCTCGACTACTGGCCGGTCCTCGTCAAGGGCATCGCCATCACGCTCGAACTCACGCTGGTCGGCGGGATGCTCGGCGTGTCGCTGGGCGTCGCCTGCGCCTGGGCGCGGGCGCTCGGCCCGCTCTGGCTACGCCCTGTCGTCGCCGCCTATGTCGAGCTGATCCGCAACACACCGTTCCTGATCCAGCTCTTCTTCATCTTCTTCGGCCTGCCGGCGCTGGGCCTGCGACTCGGCGAGCTGGAGGCGGCCAACTTCGCCATGGTGATCAATCTCGGCGCCTATGGCTGCGAGATCGTGCGCGCCGGCATACAGGCGACGCCGAAGGGGCAGTTCGAGGCCGGGGCCTCCCTCGGCATGAGCCGTATCCAGACCTTCTGGTACGTCGTGCTGGTCCCGGCGCTGCAACGCATCTGGCCGGCGCTGTCGTCGCAGATCGTCATCGTCATGCTGGGCTCGGCGGCAGTGTCGCAGATCGCGGCGGAGGACCTGACCTTCGCGGCGAACTTCATCCAGTCGCGCACCTTCCGCGCCTTCGAGACCTATTTCGTCGCCACGCTGATCTACCTCGCCCTCGCTATCGCGCTGCGGCAGGGCCTGCGCGGCCTCGGCTGGACGCTCTTTCCCAAACGCACGGCACGGTGAGGAACGGACATGAGCGAATTCACCGACTGGGACATCCTGCGCAACCTGCTGCTGGCGGCGCGCTGGACGGTCGTCCTCTCCCTCGTCTCCTTCATCGGCGGCAGCCTCGTCGGCGCGGCGCTGCTGTTCGCCCGCATCGGCGAGGGCCGGCTGGGGCCGACCCTCGTGAAGGTCTATGTCGAGCTGTTTCAGGGCACGCCCCTGCTGATGCAGCTCTTCCTCGCCTTCTTCGGCCTCGGCCTGTTCGGCATCGACGTGCCGGCCTGGCTGGCGGCGGGGCTGGCACTGATCCTGTGGAGCGCCGCCTTCCTCACCGAGATCTGGCGCGGCTGCGTCGAGTCCATCGCGCGGGGCCAGTGGGAGGCCTCGTCGAGCCTCGGCATGGGCTACATCCAGCAGATGCGCCACGTGATCCTGCCGCAGGCGCTGCGCATCGCCGTGCCGCCCACGGTCGGCTTTTCCGTGCAGGTGGTGAAGGGCACGGCGCTGACCTCGATCATCGGCTTCGTCGAGCTGTCGAAGGCCGGAACCATGGTGACCAACGCCACCTTCGAGCCGTTCAAGGTCTACGGCTTCGTCGCCCTCATCTATTTCTGCCTGTGCTGGCCGCTGTCCCGCTCTTCCCAGATCCTCGAGAGGAAGCTCAATGTCGCTCATCGAAATCACTGAAGTGAAGAAGCGCTTCGGCGACAACGAAGTGCTCAAGGGCATCAATATCGACGTCGCCCCCGGCGAGGTGATCGCCATCATCGGCAAGTCGGGCTCCGGCAAGTCGACGCTGCTGCGCTGCATCAACGGGCTGGAGACCATCGACGAGGGCTCGATCTCGGTCGCCGGCGCCCAGCTGCTGCCGGACGAGCTGCACCTCAAGGCGCTGCGGCTGAAGGTCGGGATGATCTTCCAGGGCTTCAACCTGTTCCCCCACCTCACGGCGGGGCGCAATGTGATGCTCTCGCAGATGGTGGTGCGCAAGACGCCGAAGGCCGAGGCCGAGGCGATGGCGAAGACGATGCTGGAGCGGGTCGGCCTCGCCCACAAGTTCGACGCCTACCCGGACCAGCTTTCCGGCGGCCAGCAGCAGCGCGTGGCCATCGCCCGCGCGCTCGCCATGCAGCCGATCGCGCTGCTCTGCGACGAGATCACCTCGGCGCTCGACCCCGAACTGGTGAGCGAGGTGCTCGCCGTGGTGAAGGAACTGGCGAGCGAGGGCATGACGCTGCTGATGGTGACGCATGAGATGCGCTTCGCCCGCGACGTGTGCTCGCGCGTGGTGTTCATGCATCAGGGCCGCGTGCACGAGATCGGCCCGCCGGAGGAGGTGTTCGCCAACCCGAAGACGCCGGAGCTCCAGCAGTTCCTCGGGGTGAGCCACTAGAAGCGGGCGGGAAGCTCCAGCGCGCCCTGGCCGGGGCGATTGGCCCCGCCGCCGGCGAAGCGCTCGGCCACCCAGTCGACGAAGACGCGCAACCGGCTGCTGAGATGCCGGTTGGGCGAATAGACGACATGCAGCACGATGGGCGCGCTGTGCCATTCCGGCAGCACGCGGACCAGCGCCCCGCTCTCGATATAGGGCATCACCATGGGCTCGATGGTCTGGGTGATGCCCATGCCGGCGAGCCCGGCGGCAAGGTAGGCGGTGGAATCGTTCACCGCCACGAAATAGGGCAGGTCGAGCTCGTAGCGCTCCTCGCCGCGCTCCAGGTCGAAGGCGACCCGGCGCCCGGTGCGGGCGCTGAAATAGCCGATGACGCGGTGCCCGCCCTGAAGTTCGCGCGGGTGCTGCGGCATGCCGTGCTGCTGGAGATAGGTGGGCGAGGCGCACAGCATCAGGCGCACCTCGCCGATGCGGCGGGCGATCAGCATCGGGTCGACGAGATCGCCGCCGCGAATGGCGCAGTCGACATTCTCGGCCAGCAGGTCGACCGGCCGGTCGGTGACGCCGAGGTCGAGCTGGATGTCGGGATAGCGGGCGAAGAAGTCCGGCAGCGCCGGTATCAGCGAATACAGCGCCAGCGAGGACGGGACGTCGACGCGCAGGCGCCCGGAGGGGCTGGCCTGCGAGCGCGCCATCGAGCCGTCGATCTCGTCGAGGTCGGACATCAGCGCCACGGCGCGCTCGTAATAGGCGGCGCCGTCCGGCGTCACCCCGACGCGGCGGGTCGTGCGGTTCAGCAGCCGCGTGCGCAGATGCGCCTCAAGCTGCTGAATCAGCTTGGTGACGGTCGGCTTGGGCATTTCCAGCAGGTCGGCCGCGCGGCTGAAGGTGCCGGCCTCGACCACCCGGATAAAGGCGCGCATCGCGGCGATCTGATCCATGTTACCGGCTCATTATTTCCATACGTGAATAATGTTATCCGATTTTGGCTATTTTTCCGAGAACGAAACGGTCCTAGGTTTCGCGGCATCGCAGCATGAAACAGCGACGGGATCGGGTGGCGGAGAAGCTCCGCAGCCCGATTGTGGGGCGTTATGACCGTTTTGTGGACCGAGGAAGAGCTGGAGATCGGCGGGGCCGCGCTGACCGCGCGGGTCTATCGTCCCGGCGCGCCGCTGCGCCCGGCGGCTCTGGTCCTGCACCTGCACGGCGGCAGCTTCACCGACGGCGATCTCGATTGCAGCGCCTGCGTCTGCCGCCTGATGGCGGAAGCCGGCGCCGTGGTCATCTCGATCGACTATCCACTGGCGCCGGAGCACCCCTTCCCGGCCGCGCTCAACCTCGCCTTCGCCGCGCTCGGCCGCCTTTATGCCGACCGCAGCAAATGGGCCGGGCGCGGCGCGCGCATGTTCGTCGCCGGCGAGGAGGCGGGCGCCAATCTCGCCACCGCGCTGACGCTGATGGCGCGCGACCAGCAGGCCCCGCCCGTCGCCGGGCAGATCCTGCTGTCGCCGATGGTCGACGCCAGCCTCTGCACGCAGTCGATCCACGCGGCCGCCGCAGGCGCGGCGCACTGCAAATGGGTCGACGGCTGGCACCTGTATCTGGGCGGCGCCGAACATGCTGCCCACCCCTATGCGGCGCCGCTCGGCTCGCGCCGCCTGGGCGGGCTGGCGCCGGCCCTGATCGTCACCTCGGAAGACTGTCCGATGCGCGACGAGAGCGTCGCCTATGCGCGCCGCCTGCGCGACTGCGGGGTCGCGGTGGAGAGCCACATGCTGACCGAGACGGAGACCCCGTCCCTCGGCATGGATGCCGCCATCGAGGCCGACCTTCATTGGGAAACGGTCCTGCGCGACCTGTTCCGGAAATTCCTGGCGGAGAATTCCGCCGCACCTGTTCGCACCGTTCGGGCCTGAGGGCCGGGAGATCCGCCATGATGAACGAGACAAACGGTACCGACGCCGTCCCCGCAACGCTCGCGCGCGCCGAAATCGGCCACGACACGAAGCCGGCCGCACGCGGCCGCTGGCGCGAGGCGGGCATCGCGCTTTCCCTCGCGGTGCTGGCCACCGGCGCGGCGGTCTTCCTCGCCTGGCCGAGCAGCGAGGCGCTGGCGACCGATCCGCCGGCGGAAGCGGCCGCGCCCATGGCCATGCCGGTCTCGGTCGCGGTGCTGAAGGCACGCGACACCATGAAGTGGGACGAATTCTCCGGCCGCCTGCGCGCGGTCGAAGTGGTGGAGCTGCGCTCGCGCGTCTCCGGCGCGGTCGACAAGATCCATTTCCGCGAGGGCGCGCTGGTCAAGCAGGGCGACCTGCTCGTCAGCATTGATCCCGAGCCCTTCCAGGCGGCGCTGAACCGGGCCGAATCGCTGCGCGAGGCGGCCGCCGCGCGTGTCGAGCTGACCCGCAGCGAGCTGGAGCGCGGCAAGCAGCTCGTCGACACCCGCGTCGTCTCGGTGCGCGACCTCGACCAGCGCACCAATGCCTTCCGCGAGGCGGAAGCCAATCTGCGCGCGGCCGAGGCCGCCGTGCAGACGGCCAAGCTCGACCTCGGCTACACCGAGGTGCGCGCGCCGGTGGACGGGCGCATCGGGCGCATCGAGGTGACGGTCGGCAATCTCGTCGCCTCCGGCGCGTCGGCGCCGGTGCTCACCAGCCTCGTCTCGGTCGACCCAATCTATGTCAGCTTCGATGCCGACGAGAGCGCCGTGGCCGAGGCTCTGGCCTCGGTGGGCGATCACGACATCGCGCTGACCGAGATCGACCAGATTCCGGTCGAGATCACCACGGCGACCACGGCCGGGCGCACGGTGCGCGGCCATCTCCAGCTCGTCGACAACCAGGTCGACGCGGCGACCGGCACGTTCCGGTTGCGCGCGGTGTTCGACAATCCCGACGGCCGCCTCGTGCCGGGCCAGTTCGCCCGCGTGCGCATGGGCCGGGCCAAGACGGAGCCGGCGCTGGTGGTCAATGAGCGCGCCATCGGCACCGACCAGGACAAGAAGTTCGTCTTCGTGGTCGATGCCGACAACAAGGCCGTCTGGCGGCAGGTCCGCCTCGGCCAGCCCAGCGACGGGCTGCGCGTCGTCGTCGACGGCCTGAAGGAAGGCGAGCGCATCGTCGTCAACGGCCTGCAGCGTGTGCGTCCCGGGGCCCTGCTGGCGCCGGAGATCGTTCCCATGGAAACCGCCTCCGCCTCCGCCGCCGGCGCGCAGGACCCGACCACCTCCGTCGCCGCGCGCTGATCCAGCCGCCGACGCTCTGCCTCCTTGGGGGAGGACGCTATGAATCTGTCCAAGTTCTTCATCGACCGGCCGATCTTTGCCGGCGTCCTCTCCGTACTGATCTTCCTCGCGGGGCTTCTGGCCCTGCGGGTGATGCCGATCTCGGAATATCCGGAAGTCGTGCCGCCGCAGGTCATCGTGCGCGCCACCTATCCGGGCGCCAGCCCGAAGGTGATCGCCGCCACGGTCGCCACCCCGATCGAGGAAGCGATCAACGGCGTCGAGGACATGCTCTACATGTCCAGCCAAGCGACGACCGACGGCGTGATGACGCTGACCGTCACCTTCAAGCTCGGCACCGACCCCGACAAGGCGACCCAGCTGGTGCAGAACCGCGTCGGTCAGGCGGAACCCCGCCTGCCGGAAGAGGTGCGCGCGCTCGGCATCACCACGGCGAAGAGTTCGCCGACCTTCCTCATGGTCGTGCACCTCATCTCGCCCAATGACCGCTACGACATCACCTATCTGCGCAACTACGCGGTGCTGAACGTGAAGGACCGGCTGGCCCGCATCAGCGGCGTCGGCCAGATCGAGATCTTCGGCGGCGGCGACTATTCCATGCGCGTCTGGCTCGACCCGCAGAAGATCGCCGAGCACGGGCTTTCCGCCGGCGACGTGGTCAACGAGATCCGCGCCCAGAACGTGCAGGCCGCCGCCGGCATCGTCGGCGCCTCGCCGGCGCAGTCGGACGTCGACCTCCAGCTCACCATCAATGCCCGCGGCCGTCTGGAGACCGAGGAGGAATTCGGCGACATCGTCGTGAAGACCGGCGCCAACGGGCAGGTCGTGCGCCTGCGCGATGTCGCGCGCCTCGAACTCGGCGCCGCCGACTACGCGCTGCGCTCGCTGCTCGACAACAAGCAGGCGGTCGGCCTCGGCGTGTTCCAGGCCCCCGGCTCGAACGCGCTGGAGATCGCCGAGAGGGTGCGCGAGACCATGGCCGAGGTGAAGAAGACGATGCCGGAAGGCGTCGACTTCGCCATCGTCTACGACACGACGCGCTTCGTCGACGCCTCCATTGAGGCGGTGGTGCACACGCTGTTCGAGGCGGTGCTGCTGGTCGTTATCGTCGTGGTGGTGTTCCTGCAGACGTGGCGCGCCTCGATCATCCCGCTGCTCGCGGTCCCGGTCTCGATCGTGGGCACCTTCGCGGTGATGTACCTGTTCGGCTTCTCGATCAACGCGCTGAGCCTGTTCGGCCTGGTGCTCGCCATCGGCATCGTGGTCGACGACGCCATCGTCGTGGTGGAAAATGTCGAGCGCAACATCGAGAACGGGCTCTCCCCGCGCGCGGCCGCCTATCAGGCGATGAGCGAGGTGTCCGGCCCGATCATCGCCATCGCGCTGGTGCTGGTGGCGGTGTTCGTGCCGCTCGCCTTCATCACCGGCCTGTCGGGCCAGTTCTACCGCCAGTTCGCGCTCACCATCGCCATCTCCACCGTCATCTCGGCGATCAACTCGCTGACGCTGTCGCCGGCGCTGGCGGCGCTGCTGCTGCGCGGCCACGACGCCAAGCCGGACATGCTCCAGCGCGTCATCAACGCGCTGTTCGGCTGGTTCTTCCGCGGCTTCAACTGGGTGTTCGCGCGCGGGTCGCGCGGCTATGGCGGCGGCGTGCGCGGCACGCTGAAGGTGAAAAGCCTCGTCATGGTGTTCTACGCCGTGATGCTCGGCGCCACCTGGTGGCTGTTCCAGGCGGTGCCGCCGGGCTTCGTGCCGGCGCAGGACAAGCAGTATCTGGTCGGCTTCGCCCAGCTTCCCGACGGCGCCACGCTCGACCGCACCGAGGACGTCATCCGCCGGATGACCGAGATCACGCTCGCCCAGCCCGGCGTCGCCAGCGCGGTCGCCTTCCCGGGGCTCTCGATCGCCGGCTTCTCCAACTCGTCCAATGCCGGCATCGTGTTCTCGGTGCTCAAGCCGTTCGAGGAGCGCCAGACCCCGGAGCTTTCCGCCGGTGCCATCGCCCAGCAGCTCAACGGGAAGTACGGGGTGATCAAGGACGCCTTCATCGCCATGTTCCCGCCCCCGCCGGTGCAGGGCCTCGGCGTCGTCGGCGGCTTCAAGCTGCAGCTGGAGGACCGCGCCGGACGCGGCTACGAGGCGCTCAGCGACGTGACCAACGCCTTCATGGCGAAGGCCATGGCGGCACCCGAGCTGACCGGCCAGTTCACCACCTACCAGATCAACGTGCCGCAGATCTTCACCGATGTGGACCGCACCAAGGCCCGCCAGCTCGGCGTGCCGATCAGTTCGGTGTTCGAGACGCTGCAGGTCTATCTCGGCTCGCTCTATGTCAACGACTTCAACAAGTTCGGCCGCACCTACTCGGTGCGGGCGCAGGCCGACGCGCCCTTCCGCGCCCGGCCGGAGGACATCGGCAAGCTGAAGGTGCGCTCCAACAGCGGCGAGATGATCCCGCTCTCGGCGCTGCTCAGGGTCGAGACCACGGCGGGGCCGGAACGCGCCCAGCGCTATAACGGCTTCCTCACCGCCGACTTCAACGCCTCGCCGGCGCCCGGCTACTCCTCGGGCCAGGCGCAGGCGGCGGCGGCGCGGATCGCGGCGGAGGTGCTGCCGCCCGGCTTCGACTATGAATGGACCGACCTGACCTATCAGGAGATCCTGGCCGGCGATTCCTCTTTCCTCGTCTTCCCGCTCGCCCTGCTGCTCGTCTTCCTGGTGCTGGCGGCGCAGTATGAGAGCCTGACGCTGCCCATTGCGATCATCCTGATCGTGCCGATGGGCCTGGGGGCGGCGCTGTTCGGCGTCTGGATGGGCGGGGGTGACAACAACATCTTCACCCAGATCGGCCTCGTCGTTCTGGTGGGGCTGTCGGCCAAGAACGCGATCCTGATCGTCGAGTTCGCCCGCGAGCTTGAATTCATGGGCCGCAACCCGGTCGAGGCGGCGATCGAGGCGAGCCGGCTGCGCCTGCGGCCGATCCTGATGACGTCCTTCGCCTTCATCATGGGCGTGCTGCCGCTGGTGCTGTCCACCGGCGCCGGCGCCGAGATGCGCCACGCCATGGGCATCGCCGTGTTCGCCGGCATGATCGGCGTCACCTTCTTCGGGCTGTTCCTCACGCCCGTCTTCTACGTGCTGCTGCGGCGTCTGGCGGGCAACCGCCCGCTTCGGCAGCACGGCGAGGCCCACGCCGCGTCTCTTCCCGCGGAGTGAGCCTCGTCGCCGGCTGGGAAGCCGTCGGTCGGGGTGTCGTACTGCCCCCCTCGACACACCGATCCTACGCTTCCCGGCCGGCTCTCGCATCGACAAAGCGCGTCGGCGGTGCCACATGCAGCGGCGAAGGACACCGCCGCCGATGAAGCCGATCCGATCCGACTGGACCGACGTGGTCCTCGTCTGCCGAAAATGCGCCAAGAAGCTCCATGGCGGCTTCGGCCCGGACGGCGAACTCTCGCTGCCCCGCGCGCTCAGGGCCGAGATCGCCCGGCGCGAAGGCGGCAAGCCGGCCAAGAAGCCCCGCCGCAAGGGCGCGCGCCTCGCCGTGGTCGAGGTCGACTGCCTCGACATCTGCCCGAAGAACGCCGCCGTGATCATCCCCGCCGGCCAGCCCGGCCGCTGGCTCGCCGTGCCGCGCGGGGCGGATGTGCCGGCCCTCGTCGACACCCTCGTCCCGGCGCCTGCGCCTGCGCCTGCCCGCGACTGATCAGGCCGACCGGCCGGCCAGCTTGGGCGGATTGAGCGCCCAGACCAGCACCGTCATGATGCTGACGCCGATCACGATCCCGATGAGGCGGTCGACCGGCGGATAGAGCGAGACGGGCGGCCCGGCGCCGACCAGCGTCACCAGATAGGCGATGGCCGACTGGGTGCCGATATAGGCCTCCGCCGATTTCCTCAGATGGATGCGGGCGAAGGAGAACACGCCGAGAAACAGCATGACCGCCCACCACCACAGATGGGTGGCGTCGACGAGGATGACGACCAGCCCGGCGGTGCCGCCGATGATGCAGCCGAAAATGCGCTGGGCGCCGCGATGGCGGGTGGCGAGCGGGTCGCTGTCGACCACGATCAGGCTGGAGATCAGCACCTGCGGAAGCTGCGGCAGGTCGAACAGCGACCAGATGACGACGATGGTGAAGGCGCCGAGCCCGGCGATCAGCGACTGGCGCTCGGCATTGGGCGCGCTGGTGGCGGCGGCCTGCGCCTTGAGCCGGGCATGCAGCTCGCCGGCATTCGGCCCCAGCGCCCAGCTCGCCAGCGTGCCGCACACCACGCCGATGACGATCTCGTAGCAGCGGTAATGCGCGAAGGCGTAGAGCTGGTCCGGCTGCGTCATGGTGTAGAGCAGCACCAGCATGAAGGTCAGCGCGCCATAGAACCAGGCATAGCCATAGGCGCTGCGCTGGCGGCCATAGGTGCCGACGGCGGCGGCGATCGCCACCAGCACGATCTGCATGGCGTCGAAGCCCTCGGCCCACTGGCCGACATAATAGCCGCCGAGCACGCCGATCAGGGTCCCGCCGACGCGCAGCACGCCCTTGGTGAACAGCGCCTCGCGGTCGACATTGGCGATGATCATCACGCTGAGCGCGGCCCAGTAGGGCTCCTGCAACCCCATCAGCAGCGCGATGAAGACGGCGGCCAGCACGCCGCAGGCGGTGGCGAGAGCCTGGCGGGTGATGTCGTCCACCGCCCCCTCCCTCAGAACAGGATCAGGACGCGGGCGTCGGCGCCGTTGAACTGCCGCAGGTCGTCGGGCCAGAGGTCGAGCGTGATCTCGACCGGGAAGCGGCGCGGCAGCCGCACCCAGTCGGTGGTCGGCTCGACATAGGGCACCACGCCCGGGCTTTCCGCCGAGCGGGCGACGCCGGCGGCGATGCCGCTGACCTTCCCCCAATGCAGCACCCAGGGATCGGAGCCGAGGGTGAGGAGCACGCTCTGGCCGAGGCGGATGCGCGAGAGGTAGCGCTCGTTCACATTGGCGACCACGCGGCGGCGGCGCTCGGTGACGATGGCGAGCACCTGCGTGCCGACGCGCAGATAGTCGCCCTGCCGGGTGACGAAGGGCGCGATGCGCCCCGGCTCCGGCGCCGTCATCACCGTCTTCGACAGATCGTACTGAGCCTTGCCGAGCGCGGCCTGCGCCGAGCCGATGAGGGCGCCCGCCACCGCGACGCGGCGAGTGGCGACGCTGAGCTGCGCCTCGGCGGCCAGCACATTGGCGCCGGCGGTGGCGACGTCGCGGGTGGCGATGTCGAGCGTCGCCTCGGGCGAGAAGCCCTCCTTCTCCAGCGCCCTGACGCGGCCGAGCTGGTCCTGCGCGTTGGTCTGCACGGCCAGCGCCGAGGTGAGGTTGGCGCGGGCGGCCGTCACCTCGTCATTGGCGAGATCGAGGTCGGCCTTCGCCTGCGCCGCGGCGGCCTGCGCCTCCTGCACCTTCAGCGCATAGGGCGTGCGCTCGATCTCGAACAGGAGCTGGTTCGCCGCGACCGCCTCGTTGTTCTGCACCGCGAGCCGCGAGACCGGCCCCTCGATCTCCGAGGAGATGACGACGATGTCGCTCATCACATAGGCGTCGCCGGTATAGGCGAAGTAGCGCACGCTGATCTCGTAGAGCCCGAACAGGCCGGCCACCGTCCCCAGGATCAGAAGCACCGGATGTCGCAGCAGGCGGCTCAGCATGGGCGGGCGGGTCTCCGCGGCGCCCGGCGCGCGGGCAGACGAGGCGCCATCATCGCGGCTTTGTCGCCCGCGCTCAATCCTTCCCCTGCCCCGGACGGTGCCCGGCGCCGGCGATCGCGCGCCATGGTTAGCGCCGTGCCGGGCCCCGGCCCGGCCCCCGCGACGATCCGCGCAGGGCGCAGGGGCCGGAGAGTGCCCGCGCCGGCCTTGCTGCCGACATCTTCGCCCTCACATTGAGCGCGAAACCGACAGTGTGAGGACATGGAAGCTCTTACCGCGGATGTGGCAGCGTTCCTGCAAAGTCATGACTATCTGATCCCGATCGTCATCGGGATCATCGCCTTCGGCGAGTCCCTGGTGCTCGTCGGCCTCGTCATTCCCGCCACCGCCCTGATGCTCGCCATTGGCGGGCTCATCGGCAGCGGCATCATCTCGCCGGTGCCGGTGATCGGCGGCGCCATCGTCGGCGCAGTGCTGGGCGACGTGGTGTCCTACTGGCTCGGCCGCTGGCTCGGCCCGCGCGTGGTGCACCGGCGCCCGCTGCTGGGCTATCGCGAGCAGGTGGCGCAGGCGCGCCTGTTCTTCCGCCGCTTCGGCTTCGCCTCGGTCTTCGCCGGCCGCTTCTTCGGGCCCGTGCGCGCCACCATGCCGCTGGTCGCCGGCATGATGCGCATGGACCAGCGCCGCTTCCAGATCGCCAACGTCTCCTCGGCGGTGGTGTGGGCGCCGGTGATGCTCGCCCCCGGCTGGCTCGCCGGCAAGGGCGCCAGCGAATTCGGCGCCGCCAGCCAGTCGCAATGGCTGCTGCTGATGGTCGGCGTGACGGTGGTCATGCTGATCCTCACCGTGGTCGTGCTGCGCATCATCAAGGGGCGGATTTCGAAGCGCCCGCGCGTGAAGCGGCGCCCGGCCCCTGCCCAGCCGGGCTGACCGGGGCCGCGCCAGCGGCGCGCTTTACCAAAACCGCAGGCAAGTGTCGGCGGCGCCCCGACCTTGCGGTAGTATCGCCCACGAGGATACCGCCGTAAGGCCGGACGCCGGGAGGCGTCCGCGCAGGAGCACGACATGACCGACAAGCGCGAGCCCTCGCTGGAGCCGAACAAGCCGCGTCCGGCGGCGCCCGAGGGCGCCCCGCGCGCCGCCGCGCCCGCCAGCCCGCCGAACCGCGCCAAGGGCCCGCCGGTCGAGCCGGAGGCGTTCCAGCGCTGGCTCGGCATCGAGCGGCTGAAGGTCGACATGCGCCGGCTGGAGATCGAGGGCCGCAGGGCCGAGGCCGCGCCGGCCCGCGCATCCCATCCCGCGCTGGCCGTGCTCTACGGGATCGTCCTCGTCGCCGTGCTGGGGATCGCCGGCTTCCTCGCCGCGCAGATGCTGAGCCTGCGCGAGGAGATCGGCGCCCTGCGCAGCGCCCAAAGCGAGATCGCCGAAAAACTGGCCTCGATCGAGGCCGCCCGCGCCGCCGCCCCGGTGGCTGTGGCGCCGGCCCCCGCGCCTGCACAGGTGCCCCCGGCCGCCGACAGCGCGCTCATTCCCCCCGCCCCGGCCAGACCGCGCTGGCCGCCCCGGGCGGCGCGACGGAAGCCCCGGCAGAGGCGCCGCCCGCCCTGCCCGGCGCCGGCTACACGGTGCGCATCTTCGCGCCGGTCAACGCCGTGTCGCAGGCGAAGCTGGACAGCTTCACCGCCCCGCTCAAGGCGGCCGGCTTCGACGTGGTGACCTCGGATACCGGCGTGGTGCAGACGACCAGCAACACCATGTCCTATTTCGGCACCACCGAGGAAATGGCGAACCGGGTTGCCAGCATCATCCAGAAGAAGCACCCGGCGATCGCCATCGAGATGCGCGCCTCGCCCTCGATTCCGGCGAGCGCGCGGCAGATCATCATCCTCAACCTGACCGAGGACGCCTTCAACTGAGGCGCGCTCAGGCGGCGGCGCGCCCGCGCGCCTGCCGGCCGGCCTCGCGGATGGCGGCGATATTGGCCGCGTAGCCCTCGCGCCCGTCGCGGAACACCGCCGAGCCGGCTACCAGCGCATTGGCGCCCGCTGCCGCGCAGAGCCGCGCGGTCTCGGCGGTGACGCCGCCATCGACCTCCAGATGGATCGGCCGCTCGCCGATCATCGCGCGCAGGCGGTAGATCTTCGGCAGCACGTCGGCGATGAAGGCCTGCCCGCCAAAGCCCGGATTGACCGTCATCGGCAGGATGAGGTCCACCTTGTCCAGCACATAGGCCAGCGCGCTCTCATGCGTCGCCGGGTTCAGCGCCACGCCGGCCTTCTTGCCAAGCGAGCGGATGAGCTGGAGGCAGCGGTCGAGATGGTGCGTCGCCTCGGCCTGCACGGTGATGATGTCCGCCCCCGCCCTGGCGAAGGCCTCGATGAAGGGCTCCACCGGCTCGATCATCAGATGCACGTCGAACACCTTGTCGGTGTGCGGGCGCATGGCCTTGATGACGTCCGGCCCGAAGGTGATGTTGGGCACGAAATGCCCGTCCATCACGTCGAGATGGATCCAGTCGGCGCCGGCGGCGGCCACATCGCGCACCTCCTCGCCGAGGCGGGAGAAGTCGGAGGCCAGCATGGAAGGGGCGATGAGGGGCATGGGGTCTCTCCTGGCGTGTATCGGCCGTCATGGGCTGGAACGTCTCGCCCCCTCTCCCCGCCGGGGAGAGGGTTGGGGTGAGGGGGACGTTTACATCCGGCAATCGCGTTCCCCTCACCGACCCGCTTCGCGGGCCACCTCTCCCCGACGGGGAGAGGAAGGTCTTACGGATGCGGAGAGTTCAATTGGCGGGACGCAGCGGCGGGTAGCTGTCGATGCCGCCGGAGAAGACCCGGCTGGCGAGGATGTCAGAGGCTTCCAGCGTCACCAGATCGTCCGCCGTCACCGGCCGCTCGCTGGCGAAGAGCCGGTTGGCCTGCCGCAGCCGGGCGCGGTCGAGCGCGTTGCGGATCGAGCGGCCATTGGCGAAATGCGGCTGCTGCATGCGAAGCTCGACATAGCGGTGGAACGCCTCTTCCGCCTCGCGGCTCATGCGGTAGTTCATGGTCTCGAGGATGCGCCCGCCGATGGCTTCCAGCTCGCCGCCGGAATAGTCGGGGAAGTCGATGTGGTGGGCGACGCGCGAGCGGAAGCCGGGATTGGCGGTGAAGAACCGCTCCATGCGGTCGGAATAGCCGGCGAGGATCACCACGAGGTCGTCGCGCTGGTTCTCCATCACCTGCAGCAGGATCTCGATTGCCTCCTGCCCGTAGTCGCGCTCGTTCTCGGGCCGGTAGAGGTAATAGGCCTCGTCGATGAACAGCACGCCGCCCATCGCCTTCTTCAGCACTTCCTTCGTCTTCGGCGCGGTGTGGCCGATATACTGGCCGACCAGATCGTCGCGGGTGACGGTGACGAGGTGGCCTTTGCGGACATAGCCGAGCCGGTGGAGGATCTCCGCCATGCGCAGTGCCACCGTGGTCTTGCCGGTGCCGGGGTTGCCGGTGAAGCTCATATGCAGGGTCGGGCTAACCGCCTGAAGGCCGAAATGCGCGCGGGCGCGGTCGACCAGCAGCAGCGCGCCGATCTCGTGCAGGCGCTGCTTGACCGGCACCAGCCCGACCAGCTCGCGGTCGAGCTGGCCCAGCACCTCGGCAAGGCCGCTGCTGGCGAACTCGGCCCGCAGGTCCACCGTGTCGACGAGGACGGGCGGGGCGTCGGTGATGGCGTCCATGGCGATGTCTCCATTCATTCCCTTGTCGCCTCGGGGGCGGCGCGGCGGCCGTCCGGGATCGTCCGGGAGGACGGCAATCGGGCAAAAAAGAAGGGGGACCGGTTCCGGGCGCGGCATTCCGGAACCGGTCCCTCGCGGTCGGGGAGGAAACCGGACGACCGCGATTTTCCGTCGGGGGAGTAGAGGGAGACCGACGGATCAGGGACGTCGCCCGCGCGCAGGACGGTCGGCGTGCGCGGACGGCGTTAAGGCACGTGTCAGTAGCGCGCGCCCTCGGGGCGGTTGGCGGCATAAGCGCGCGTCGTGTAGCGGATCGACCGGCCCTCGACTTCCTGGCGCTCCAGCGTGAAGCCGGGCTCCTCGGCGGGGCGGTCGGTGATGAAGGACAGGCGCAGCGACTCCCACGTATGGGTGGAGTCGAAGGCGCTCAGGCGGATGTAGTGCCGGCCCTTGTACGCCTTGCGGCACGCGTTCAGCTCGAACATGACGCCGGCGGCGTCGGGCACGTCGAACATGGGCTGGCCCCACAGCTCCCAATAGGTGTTGCGCGGGTGCGGGTCGTCGGTGAACTCGATGTTCACCGCCCAGCCCTTGTCGATGCAGTACTGGACCTGCTTGGCGATCTGCTCGTCCGTGAGGTCCGGCAGGAAGGAGAAGGCTCCCTGGGTCAGGCGCATGGTGGTGTCTCGCTCTCGTCATCCCGGACGGCCAAAGGCCGAGCCGGGAACGGGTTCAGGAAGGGAGCGCCCTTGCGGCTTGCGATCCCGGACCGCGCCTGCGGCGCGTCCGGGATGACGCTCCCGAACGAATTCACTCCGCCGCGGTGGCCTGCGGCACGAAGTCGGGCGTGTCGGTGGAGGAGTAGTTGAAGGTCACGTCCTTCCACGTCTCCAGCGCCTGCTTCAGCGGCAGGCAGTGGCGGGCGGCGGCCTTCAGGATCTCCGGCCCCTCATGGAGGATGTCGCGGCCCTCGTTGCGGGCGAGGATCATCGCCTCCAGCGCGACGCGGTTGGCGATGGCGCCGGCCTGGATGCCCATCGGGTGGCCGATGGTGCCGCCGCCGAACTGGAGCACCACATCCTCGCCGAGCAGGTCGATGAGCTGGTGCATCTGGCCGGCATGGATGCCGCCCGAAGCGACCGGCATCAGCTTGCGGGTCGAGGCCCAGTTCTGGTCGAAGAAAATGCCGTGGGCGAGGTTCTGCGGCACGAAATCCTCGCGGCAGAGATCGTAATAGCCCTTGGTGGTGTGGGGGTCGCCCTCCAGCTTGCCGACCACCGTGCCGGCATGGATGTGGTCGACACCGGCCAGGCGCATCCACTTGGTGATGACGCGGAAGGAGACGCCGTGGCTCTTCTGGCGCGTATAGGTCGAGTGGCCGGCGCGATGCAGGTGCAGGATCATGTCGTTGCGGCGGCACCACTTGGCCATGGACTGGATCGCGGTGTAGCCGATGATCAGGTCGATCATGACGATGGAGGAGCCGAGGTTCTTGGCGAACTCGGCGCGCTCGTACATCTCCTCCATCGTGCCGGCGGTCACGTTGAGATAGGTGCCCTTCACCTCGCCGGAGGCCGCCTGCGCCTTGTTCACCGCCTCCATGCAGTAGAGGAAGCGGTCGCGCCAGTGCATGAACTGCTGCGAGTTGATGTTCTCGTCGTCCTTGGTGAAGTCGAGGCCGCCCTTGAGCGCCTCGTAGACGACGCGGCCATAGTTGCGGCCGGACAGGCCGAGCTTGGGCTTGACCGTCGCGCCGAGCAATGGGCGGCCGAACTTGTCGAGCCGCTCGCGCTCCACCACGATGCCGGTGGCCGGGCCGTCGAAGGTCTTCACATAGGCGACCGGCAGGCGCATGTCCTCGAGGCGCAGCGCCTTGAGCGGCTTGAAGCCGAACACGTTGCCGATGATCGAGGCCGACAGGTTGGCGATCGAGCCATTCTCGAACAGGTCGAGATCGTAGGCGATGTAGGCGAACCACGAGCCCGGCGCGTTCGGCACCGGGTCGACCCGGTAGCACTTGGCGCGGTACTTGTCGCAAGCGGTCAAGCGGTCGGTCCACACGACGGTCCACGTTGCCGTCGAGCTTTCACCGGCGACCGCCGCCGACGCCTCGATCTCGTCGACGCCGTCCTGCGGGGTGATGCGGAACACCGCGATGACGTCGGTGTCCTTGGGCTCGTAGTCGGGCTGCCAGTAGCCCATCTTGCGGTATTCCATCACGCCGGCGCTGTAGCGGCTGCGGGTTTCCTCGGCAGGCTTGGTCTTGTCGATCGCGTTCATCGATCTCGCTCCTGTGCGTTCCCGTCGGCACCGCGCCTCGGCGCGGGCCAGCTCTTTCGTTGGTCGGATCCCCGCGCGGGGGAGAAGGTCATTCGGCGGCGGCGCGCGCGCCGCCGATCACCGGATCGAGCGCACCGGCGGCGTAGCGCTTGGCCATGGCCGCCAGCGGCAGCACCTTGATCGCCGAAGCGTGGCCGGCGGTGCCGAACTGCTCGAAGCGCTCGCGGCAAAGGTCGCGCATCGCGTCCATGGCGGGCTTGAGGAACTTGCGCGGATCGAACTCCGCCTTGTTGCCCTGCGCCACCTTGCGAAACTGCGCCGTCATGGCGAGGCGGCAGTCGGTGTCGATATTGACCTTGCGCACACCGTGCCGGATGCCGCGCACGATCTCCTCCACCGGCACGCCCCAGGTCTGGGGCATCTCGCCGCCCGAAGCGTTGAACAGGTCCTGCAACGCCTGCGGCACCGAGGAGGAGCCGTGCATGACGAGATGCACGCCGGGCAGGCGGCGGTGGATCTCCTCGATCACATGCATGGCGAGGATGTCGCCGTCCGGCTTGCGCGAGAATTTGTAGGCGCCGTGCGAGGTGCCCATGGCGATAGCCAGCGCGTCGACCCGGGTGCGGGCGACGAAATCGACCGCCTGGTCGGGATCGGTCAGCAACTGGTCGTGGCTGAGCTGCCCTTCCGCGCCGTGGCCGTCCTCCTGCTCGCCGGAACCGTGCTCCAGCGAGCCGAGCACGCCGAGTTCGCCCTCGACCGAGGCACCGACCCAATGGGCGGCATCGACCACGCGGCGGGTAATGGCGACGTTGTAGTCGTAATCGGCCGGGGTCTTGGCGTCCGCCTTCAGCGAGCCGTCCATCATCACGGAGGTGAAGCCGTGCTGGATCGCCGAGAGGCAGGTGGCCTCGTTGTTCCCGTGGTCCTGATGCATGCAGATCGGGATCGCCGGGTACATCTCGGTCAGCGCGTCGATCATCCGCGAGAGCATGATGTCGCCGGCATAGGAGCGCGCGCCGCGGCTCGCCTGCATGATGACGGGCGCGTCGACGGCCTGCGCCGCCTCCATGATCGCGATGCCCTGCTCCATATTGTTGATGTTGAAGGCCGGCACGCCGTAATCGTGCTCGGCGGCATGGTCGAGAAGCTGTCGAAGCGTGATGCGGGCCATTGGCTCTCCCTCCGGCTCAGGCGCAGGTCAGCAGGTCGCAGGCAGCGTCGACGACCGCCTCCGGGGTGATGTTGAAGTGCTGGTAGAGGTCGGGGGCGGGCGCGGAGGCGCCGAAGCCCTCCATGCCGACGAAGCGGCCGCGATCCCCGGTCCAGCGGTCCCAGCCGAGCCGGGCGGCGGCCTCGACGGCCACGCGCGGGGCGGTGCCGAGCACGGCGCGGCGGTATTCCGCGCTCTGGCGCTCGAACAGCTCCCAGCACGGCATGGAGACGACGGCGGCATCGACCCCGCGCGCGGCGAGCAGGTCCGCCGCCCTGAAGGCGATCTCCACCTCCGAGCCGGTGGCGAGCAGCGTCACGTCGCGCCGGCGGGCCGGCTTGCGGGCGACATAGGCGCCATAGCCGACGAGGTTCTCCTCCGAATGCTCGGTGCGGAAGGTCGGCAGGTTCTGCCGCGAGAGCGCCAGCACCGAGGGCGTGCCCTCCGCGTGCAGGGCAAGCTGCCAGGCCTCCAGCGTCTCCACCGCGTCGGCGGGGCGGAACACGTAGAGGTTCGGCGTCGCCCGCAGCATGGCGAGGTGCTCGACCGGCTGGTGCGTCGGCCCGTCCTCGCCGAGGCCGATGGAATCGTGGGTGAGCACATAGACCACCCGCTGCCCCATCAGCGCCGAGAGCCGCATGGCGCCGCGCGCATAGTCGGAGAACACCATGAAGGTGCCGCCATAGGGAATGGCGCCGCGATGCAAAGCGAGGCCGTTCATCACCGCCGCCATCGCGTGTTCGCGGATGCCGTAATGCAGGTAGCGGCCGGCATAGTTGCCGGGCGTCACCGAGGCGAGCCCCCTGGTGTGGGTGAGGTTCGAGTGGGTAAGGTCGGCCGAGCCACCGACGGTGAGGTCGGTCGCCGCGTTGATGACGGCGAGCGCCATCTCCGAGGCCTTGCGGGTCGCCACCTTCGGCGCGCCCTCCGAAAGCTCGCGCTTGAAGGCGACCAGCTTCTCGTCGAAATCGGCCGGCAGTTCGCCTTCCATCGCCGCCTCGAAGGCGGCGCGCTGGCCGGAGGCGGCGAGCCGCCTCTCCCAGGCTTCGCGCGCCTTGCGGCCGCGTTCGGCGATCGTCGCCCAGGCCTCGCGCACGCTTTCCGGCACCTCGAAGGGCGGATGGTTCCAGCCCAGCCGCGCGCGGGCGCCCTCGATCTCGGCGGCGCCCAGCGGGGCGCCGTGCACGGCTTCCGTGCCCGCCTTGGTGGGCGCGCCGTAGCCGATGGTGGTGCGGCAGGCGATCAGCGTCGGCCGCGCCGTGCCGCGCGCCTCGGCGAGGGCGTCGATCAGCGCGTGGGGCGCGTGGCCGTCGACCCGCATCACGTCCCAGCCACTGGCCTTGAAGCGGGCGAGCTGGTCGGTCGAGGTGGAGAGGGCGGTGCTGCCGTCGATGGAGATGCCGTTGTCGTCCCACAGCACGGTGAGCTTGGCGAGCTTCAGGTGCCCGGCGAGGTCGATGGCCTCGTGGCTGATGCCTTCCATCAGGCAGCCGTCGCCGGCGATGACATAGGTGTGGTGGTCGACCAGCTCGTCGCCGAAGCGGGCGTTGAGCATGCGCTCGGCGAGTGCCATGCCGACCGCCGTGGTCAGCCCCTGCCCCAGCGGGCCGGTGGTGGTCTCCACGCCCAGCGTGTGGCCATGTTCGGGATGGCCGGCGGTGATCGCGCCGAGCTGGCGGAAACGCTTGATCTGATCGACGCCCATGTCGGCATAGCCGAGCAGATGGTTGATGGCGTAGAGCAGCATCGAGCCGTGGCCGGCGGAAAGAATGAAGCGGTCGCGGTCGGGCCAGTCAGGCCGGCCCGGGTCGAGCGTCATGAAGCGCGCGAACAGGGCGGTCGCGACATCGGCCATGCCCATCGGCATGCCGGGATGGCCGGACTTGGCCGCTTCCACCGCGTCCATGGCGAGCGCGCGCAGCGCGTTGGCCATGTCCTGCGCCATGTCCTCGTGGGGCAGATCGGCGGGGTGCGGGCGCAGCGCCGCATTTTGGCTGGTGAGCATGCTGTCCTCCCGGTTCACGCGGCGCGCCGCTTCTTCTCGACGAGGTTGAGGATCATCGGCGTGAGGATGAGCTGCATCGCGATGTCGAGCTTGCCGCCCGGGATCACGATGGAATTGGCGCGGCTCATCCAGCTCCCGGAAATCATCGAGAGCAGGTAGGGGAAATCGATGCCGCGAGGGCTCTTGAAGCGGATGACGACGATGGATTCGTCCGCCGTCGGGATCCACCGGGCGATGAACGGGTTCGAGGTATCGACCGTCGGCACGCGCTGGAAGTTGATGTCGGTGTGGGTGAACTGCGGGCAGATGTAGTTCACGTAGTCCGGCATGCGGCGCAGGATGGTGTCGGTCACCGCCTCGGTCGAATAGCCGCGATGCGAGCGGTCGCGGTGGATCTTCTGGATCCATTCGAGGTTGATCACCGGCACCACGCCGATCTTCAGGTCGGCATAGCGGGCGACGTCGATATTGCCGCTGGCCACCGCCCCGTGCAGCCCCTCGTAGAACAGCAGGTCGGTCGGCGTCGGGATCGGCTCCCAGGGCGTGAAGGTGCCCGGCGCGCCGCCATATTCGGCCGCTTCCTTGTCGTCATGGACATAGTGGCGGTACTTGCCGGTGCCGGTCTGAGAGTAGGCGCGGAACGTCTCCTCCAGTTCCTCGAACAGGTTCGAGTCGGGGCCGAAATGGCTGTAGTGGTTGTTGCCGCGCGAGGCCTCCTCGGACATGACGCGCTTCATCTCGGCGCGGTCATAGCGGTGATAGGCGTCGCCCTCGATATAGGCGGCGAGCACTTCCTCGCGGCGGAAGATCTGCTCGAAGATGCGCCGCACCGAGGTGGTGCCCGCGCCGGACGAGCCGGTGACGGAGATGATGGGGTGGTGGATCGACATGTTCCCTCTCCCGTCAGGCGCGCAGCAGGCCGCGCCGGCCGAACAACGGCGAGCGCTCGGGCATGGCGGAGGCGCCGCCGTGATAGCGGGCGATGCGCTCGACCTCGGCGCGCGAGCCGAACACCAGCGGCACGCGCTGGTGCAGGTGCGTGGGGATGAGATCGAGGATCGGCCGGCTGCCATCGGTGGCGGCGCCCTGCGCCTGCTCCATCAGGAAGGCGATCGGGTTTGCCTCATAGACCAGACGTAGCCGGCCCTGCGCATAGCCCCCGCGGGCGTCGCCGGGGTAGAGATAGACCCCGCCGCGCACCAGGATGCGGTAGACGTCCGCCACCATGGAGGCGACCCAGCGCGTGTTGAAATCCTTGCCGCGCGGGCCCTCGGTGCCGGCCTGGCAGTCGTCGACATAGGAGCGGATGGCGCCGTCCCAGTGGCGCAGGTTGGAGCCGTTGATCGCGTATTCAGCGGTCTCGGGCACGACGAAGGCGCGCGCCTCGGACAGCAGGAAGGCGCCCGTGGCCCGGTCCAGCGTGAAGACCTGCGTGCCGGCGCCGACGGTCAGTACCAGCGCGGTCTGCGGCCCGTAGAGCAGGAAGCCGGCGGCGAGCTGGGCGGAGCCCGGCTGGAGCAGCGAGTCGGCCCCCACGAAGGGCAGGATCGAGAAGATCGTGCCGACGCTCATATTGCTGTCGATGTTGGACGAGCCGTCCAGCGGGTCAACCGCGACCGCCAGCGTGCCGGCGGGGGCGAGCGTGACCGCCTCGTCGGCTTCCTCGGAGCCGAGAAGGGCGACCGGCGCGGCGGCGAGCGCCTCGCGCACCAGGTCGTCGGCGATGACGTCGAGTTCCTTCTGGCTGTCGCCGTCGGCATGGTGGCCGCGCACGGTGGCGAGCGCGCCGGCCAGCGGGCCGGCGGCCAGAAGCTCTGAAATCCGGATGCCGGCGGCGGCGAGCGCGAGCACGGCGCTGGCGACGTCGCGGCGCAGATCATCGCCTTGCGACCACCCGTCGAGGTGGCCCTGCAAAGTCGGGCGTGTCATTGGCGTTTCCCCAATTATGGCGTGGGCTTATGCCCTCTGGCGTGTCGTTTCCGTGTGCCTTCGAGCGGGGACCCGAAGCGGCGGACGCCTTTTGTTGATCGCAGACTGCACGAATTGCGTGCGTAAGGAAA